>JAUMVH010000020.1 GCA_030530245.1 Ruminococcus sp. | reverse complement strand
GAAGGCGTTTGTTAATAGCTGCGGAGCATTTTTTTAAAGATTTGTATAATTTAGCAAAAAACGCGAATAATAGACTTAATACTTTCGGCAAAGGAGAGATTTTATGCTCAGGACACTCGACAAGCGTATCTACTTAATGCTCATGACAGCCCTCACTATTTCGGGCTTTATCGTCATCTGCACCCTCGGGCAGTCGATACACCGCCAGAAGGTCGCGAGCCGCATATCGGTATCCGCGCCCGAGCCCGCTCCCGTCTGCGAGGTCAGGGAGTACAACGGGCGGATAGGGCTGTTCAAGGGGGACAGCTCGGTGCCGTACCGCGTCATCGACTACAACGTCGCCCTCATGCCCGAGTTCGACCGCGAACAGCTCCGCGCTGGCGTCGTGATGGAGACCGAGGACGAGCTTCGCCGCTTCATCGAGGACATAGCGACGTAACAATTATGTAGGGGCGGATGCCCACATCCGCCCGTGGCTTTACAGGTGTGCCTGTGGGGCGATGCGGGCATCGCTCCCTTCGTTTCGCTGAATGTGGTTCGGCGGCTGTATTCGCGGACGCCCGATGGGCGTCCCTACGCCAATTATCGCTTCTTTTTCTTCTTGCGCACCGAGTAGCCGAAGTCTCCGAGCTTGCGCCCGAGGGCGAAATACTCGCCGTGCGCGTACGCCGCGAGCCCGCATTGCTGGAGGTTGAGCTTGCCCTTGCTGTCGATGTAGCGCTCGTCAACGTCGATACCGACTATCTCCGCGAGGAACATCGTGTGGCTGCCGAGGAGCTTGCTCTCCGTGACCCTGCATTCGAGGCTGACGGGGCACTCCTCGATAATGGGCGCGGATACCTTCTGCGCGGGCAGTATGTGGAGTCCGCACGCCGCGAATTTGTCGGTGTCCCTGCCGCTCTTCACGCCGCAGAAGTCGGTCGCGCGCACCATCGCAGAGGTGGTGAGGTTTATCACGAATTCGCCCGAATCGCGTATGATGTCGTGGGAGTAGCGCTCGGGGCGCACGGATATATACGTCATCGGCGGGCGCGTGCAGACTATGCCCGTCCAGCCGATGGTGAGGACGTTGGGCTTGTCGGGCGTGCCGCAGGTGACGAGCGCGGCGGGTACGGGCGCGAGCAGTGCGCTGCCCTTCCAGAATTGCTTTGGCATAGACAGGTTCCTTTCGTTAGTGTCGCTTACGGGTATTATACCACACGAGCGCGGAAATAGCAAGCCTTGTATGGCACCGCCCGATATGCATATTAATGCCATTGTAGGGGCGAACATCGTTCGCCCGCAATAAATCGAAAATGTGACCGCGGGCGCACTCTGTGCGCCCCTACAATAGTTTCGCATTCCGAATCCCGAATTATCCGGCCGCCCGCTTTTGACATTTTCCGCGCGGGACAGGTGGTATAATAAGGCAGCAAACGGAAAAGAACGGAGGGTAGAAGGTTGAAGGTAGACATAAAATCGGAAAAAGGAGCGGCTATTGCGGTGCTCGGAGGTGAAATAGACCACCATTCCGCAAAGGCGGCACGCGAGCAGCTCGACAGCTTCATCATCAATATGCAGCCCGAGGTGCTCGCCCTCGACATGAGCGGTATCACGTTCATGGACAGCTCGGGGATAGGGCTCATCATGGGCAGGCACAAGCTCATGAGGGAGTGCGGCGGACGGCTCGAGGTGACGGGCGTGCAGGAGGGCATACGCCGCGTACTGCGGCTCGCGGGCATAGAGCGGATAGTAAAGATAAGCTGAACGGAGGTAAAAAATGGAAATTCTAAATGAGATAAGATTCAGTATGCCGTCGCTTTCGGCGAATGAGAGCGCGGCGCGGGCAGCCGTCTCGTCGTTCATCGTGCAGGCTGACCCCACGGTCGAGGAGCTCTCGGACATACGCACGGCGGTCTCGGAGGCGGTCACGAACGCCATAGTCCACGGCTACCGCGGCACGAGCGGCAGGATAGACCTCGTGGTGAGGCTGCTGCCCGAGCGCGAGATATACATACGCGTAAGAGACGGCGGCTGCGGTATCGCGGACGTGAAAAAGGCAATGGAGCCGCTGTTCACCACCGCTCCCGAGGAGGAGCGCTCGGGGCTCGGATTCTCGGTGATGGAGTCGTTCATGGACAGGCTCTCGGTGCGCAGCAAGGTCGGGCAGGGGACTACCGTGACCATGCGCAAGAAGCTCGCGGCGCATGGCAGCTGACCTTAAACAGCCGCTCGCGGAGGAAAATCTCGGACTTGTGCACCTGTGCGCGAACCGTTTCCGCGGGCGCGGTATCGAGTACGACGACCTCTACTCGGCGGGCTGCCTCGGGCTGCTCAAAGCCGTCAGAGCCTTCGACCCCGAGCGCGGCGTGAAGTTCTCGACGTACGCCGTGCCCGTGATACTCGGCGAGATAAAGCGCCTTTTCCGTGACGGAGGCAGTATCCGCGTCAGCCGCAGCCTCAAGGAGCTGGGACTGCGCTTGCAGAGGGTGTGCGCGGAGTTCGTCCAGCGCGAGGGCAGGGAGCCCGCGGTCAGCGAGCTCGCGGAGCTCACGGGCGAGGACATATCCGACATCACAGAGGCGCTTTGTGCCGCGCAGCCGCCCGTATCGCTCACGGCTCCCGACGACGGCGAGGGACAGCTCGACGTGCCTGTGGAGGCTCCCGATGAGGCGATAACGGACCTCCTCGCCCTGCGGCAGATAATGGCGGCGCTCCCCGACGAGGACAGAACGCTGCTCGAGCTGCGGTATTTCCGCGGGCTGACGCAGTCAAAGACGGCGAAGCTGCTCGGTATCACGCAGGTGCAGGTCTCGCGGCGCGAAAAAAAGCTCCTCTCGCAAATGCGGGAGGAGCTGCTCGGGTAGACTTTGAATTCGGAATTGATGTATCGCCTGACGGTAATGCCTTGTAGGGGTGCCCTTTGGGCGTCCGCGCCATATCGGAAAGCCCTCCTGCAACGCTTTGTAGGGGTACATCCGTGCGCCCGTTGGCTTGTCGGTCGTTTGCGGGCGAGCGTAACTCTCCCCTACGCGATGGCAGTCAGAACACCAGCGCTTCGATGACCGAATTCGACACGAGGAAGCCCTTGGGCGTGAGCGACACGCGCTCGCCGTCATATTTCACGTACCCCGCTTTCACGAGCGGGGTCAGCTTTTTCTCGATGTCCGCGCGGTGGTCGGGGACGTCAGCGAGCGCGAGCCCCTCCGCGAGCCGCAGCCGCAGCATGGCGTATTCCGCGAAGCCGCAGGGATGAGGGTCGGTGACCTCCGTCGGCTGCACGTCTGACTCGATAAATGCCGATATATCGCGCGGTACCGCAAACCTCACGCCGCCGTGGCAGGAGTGCGCGGCAGGTCCGATACCGAGGTAGTCCATACATTTCCAGTAGCGGCAGTTGTGGCGGCTCTCGAAGCCCGCCGCCGCGAAGTTCGAGACCTCGTACTGCGCAAAGCTGCGCCTGCCGAGCTCGCGCACCGCGAGCAGGTAGAGCTCCGCGGTCGCGTCCTCGTCGGGGAGGGAGGCCATCACCTCGCCGCAGTCGAACGGCGTGCCCTCCTCGATTTTGAGGATATAGGCGGAAACGTGCTGTATCGGGAGCTCCGCGAGCCGCTCTATCGAAGCCGCGAGGCTGTCGGGAGTCTGCGAGGGTATGCCGAGCATGAGGTCGCAGGAGATATTGCGGAAGCCCGCCTCCGCCGCGTCACGGACTGCCCGCGCGGCACGCTCGGCGGTGTGGGTGCGTCCGAGGAGCCTGAGCTCCGCGTCGCACATCGACTGCACGCCTACTGAAAGCCTGTTTATGCCCGCACTCCGCAGTCCCGCGAGCTTTTCGGGCGTGAGGGTGTTGGGGTTGGCTTCGAGGGTGACCTCCGCGCGGGGGGCGAGGGCAAAGCTCCGCCCTATTTCCGCCATTATTTCCGCGAGCTGCTCCGCCGTCAGCAGCGAGGGAGTCCCGCCGCCGAAGTAGACCGTGTCGACCGCGCGGGAGCAGTCCGCATAGTGCCGTATATTGCGCAATACCGCCTTAACGTAAAGCTCCGCCTGCACCTTTGTGTAGCAGACGGAGTAGAAGTCGCAGTATCCGCATTTTCTCCCGCAGAAGGGGACGTGCACGTAGATACCGAGCGTATTCATGAGACGGGGTCGATGCGTATCGCGGGCGTCATCTTGAAGAAGAACGCGTTCACGAGGCGCGGCACGATGAACTTCGAGATGAGCAGCCCTATGCCGATGAGGAGCTCGTAGTGGAAGACCCACTCGTACTGCGTGCCGTCGAGCTTGGGCGAGCCGAGGTACACCGCGACTATCCCCGCGAAAACGATGACGCTGTATATCGCGTTGAAGATGGTCGCGCCCTTGCCGTTGACTATCCTCCTGCCGCAGCTCATGCAGACCCTGCCGCGCGAGTTGAGCTGTCCCGCGAGCGCCTTGGTTATGGGATTGAATGACTTTTCCCCGCAGTTGGGGCATTTGTATAAGCTCATATGAAGTATCCTTTCTTATTCCTCCGCCGATGCGGGTATCTCGAGCTCGGGGAGCTCCCTCGCGAGCGGCGTGTCCTTGGGCTCCTTCAGCTCGGGAGCGTCCTTCGTCGCGGGGACCTCCCTCAGCCAGAACAGAGCCTTGCGCTTCTTCCTCCTGCGGAGCGAGCGCGCCCTGCCGAATATGCGGAAGCTGTCGAGTATGACGAGCCCGAGCGCTATCGCAGCGAGCGAGCAGGCAGTCCACACGATGTCGAGCCTGTCCCATTTCAGCGCCGTGATGACGAGTACCGCCGCCACTGTCACGAACAGGAGCAGCCCTATCTCGCGCAGGGTGATTTTCAGCCTGCGGAAGAGGTTGCGCGGGAATGCCTTGTCCGAGGGAGAGCGCTCCGCCATCACGGACAGCACACAAAGTATGAAAAACAGCGCCGCAAAGCCTGCCAAGATGTAGTTGAGAAGCATTTTCTCCCTCCTTGTATTTTTGTAGGGGCGCATTCCGTGCGCCCGAATAAACATTATTACGGAAACATCAGTACGGGCGAGCGGAACTCGCCCCTACATAATGCTGATTTACGCCGTTTGGGTGATTTGCACCGTTTCGGTAATTAGCGGGCGGCGGGGCGCCGCCCCTACAGTTTATGAATCCAGCTTGAGGACGCTCATAAACGCCTCCTGCGGCACCTCTACCGTGCCGAGCTGGCGCATACGCTTCTTGCCCTCCTTTTGTTTCTCGAGCAGCTTCTTCTTTCGCGTGATATCGCCGCCGTAGCACTTCGCGAGCACGTCCTTGCGCATTGCCTTGACCGTCTCGCGGGCGATTATCTTGCCGCCTATTGCCGCCTGTATCGGCACCTCGAACAGCTGGCGCGGGATGTTGTCCTTGAGCTTTTCCGCTATCTTGCGCGCTCTCGGGTAAGCCTTGTCCGCGTGTATGATGAAGCTGAGCGCGTCCACGATGTCGCCGTTGAGCAGTATATCGAGCTTGACAAGCTTCGAGGGAGCGTAGCCGAGCATCTCGTAGTCGAAGCTCGCGTAGCCCTTGGTGCGTGATTTCAGCACGTCGAAGAAGTCGTACACGATCTCGTTGAGCGGGAGCTCGTAGTGGAGCTCGACGCGCGTATCATCGAGGTATTTCATGTCCTTGAACACGCCGCGCCTGTCCTGACACAGCTCCATGATGTTGCCGACGTAGTCCGACGGCGAGAGTATGCTCGCCTTGACCATGGGCTCCTCCGCGGTCTGTATGAGGGCGGGGTCGGGGTAGTTGGTGGGGTTGTCGATGTACTGGACTTCGCCGTTCGTCATCGTGACCTTGTATATGACCGAAGGCGCGGTCGTGATGAGGTCGAGGTTATACTCGCGCTCGAGGCGCTCCTGTATTATCTCCATGTGGAGCAGTCCGAGGAAGCCGCAGCGGAATCCGAAGCCGAGCGCGATGGACGTCTCGGGCTCGAAGGAGAGGGAGGCGTCGTTGAGCTGGAGCTTCTCAAGGGCTTCGCGGAGGTCGCCGTATTTCGCTCCGTCCGCGGGATATATACCCGAGAATACCATGGGGTTGACCTTGCGGTAGCCGGGGAGCGGCTCGTCGCAGGGCTCGTCGTCGTTGGTGACGGTATCGCCCACGCGCGTGTCGCCTATGGACTTTATCGAAGCCGCGATATAGCCGACCTCGCCCGCTTCGAGCGAGCCGTTGTTGACGAGGGAGGTGGCGTCCATGAAGCCTGCCTCAACGACGGTGAAAACAGCTCCCGTAGCCATGAGGCGGATATTGTCGCCGACCTTCACGCGCCCCTCCTTCACGCGGACGTAGATGATAACGCCTTTGTAGGAGTCGTAGTAGCTGTCGAAGATAAGCGCCTTGAGCGGCTTTTCGGTGTCGCCCTGCGGAGCGGGAACGTCCGTGACGATACGCTCGAGCACCTCCTCGATGTTTATGCCCATTTTCGCGGAGATACGCGGCGCGTCCATAGCGGGTATGCCTATCACGTTCTCGACCTCGGTGCAGACCCTCTCGGGGTCGGCGGAGGGGAGGTCTATCTTGTTGACTACGGGCACTACCTCGAGGTCGTGCTCAATAGCGAGGTAGGTGTTCGCGAGGGTCTGAGCCTCGATCCCCTGCGATGCGTCGACGACGAGTATGGCTCCCTCGCACGCCGCGAGCGAGCGCGACACCTCGTAGTTGAAGTCGACGTGGCCGGGGGTGTCGATGAGGTTGAAGATGTAGTCCTCGCCGTCCGAGGCGGTGTATTTGAGGCGTACTGCGCGGGCTTTTATGGTAATGCCGCGCTCGCGCTCGATGTCCATATTGTCGAGTAGCTGGTCCTCCATGTCACGGACTGCGACGGTCTCGGTCTTCTCGAGGATACGGTCGGCAAGCGTGGACTTGCCGTGGTCTATATGAGCAATAATGCAGAAATTCCTTATCTTATCGTTAGCCAAAATGATACCTCTCTTCACGTGTTCGCATATTTATACAGTATAAGTATACCACAAAGCCGACGATAATGCAAGATTTTTTTATCGGCAGTCTGATACGCTTGTGTTGACAACCCAAGTGCACAGATGTATAATCGTAGTAGAAAACGAAGGGGTGAGCTTATGCACAGGGTGTTCGGAGTGAAGGAAAACGCGCAATATTATGACAGGGAGGGCGCATACATCATTGCCGTCCGCGGGGATATGGTTGGCGTGGTGAGGACTCCCAAGGGCTATTTCCTCGTCGGCGGAGGCATAGAAAACGGCGAATCGCACACCGACTGCATTGTCCGCGAGTGCATGGAGGAGACGGGCTATACGGTCGCAGTAGGGGAGCAGGTCTGCACAGCGGAAACGTACCTGTTTCACAGCTCTATCGGCTACTTCCACCCGATACAGACCTATTATCTCGGCGAGTTCATCGCGCAGGAGGCAGCTCCGACGGAGAGCGACCACGAGTTTATGTGGCTCAGATATGACGATATCAAGGGAAAGATGTTCTTTGAGATGCAGGACTGGGCGCTGAAAATCGCCCTTAAGGCAACACCGCACAAAGCCCGCCTGACGGCTTTGCGCTGAATCTGCTTGCATATTTTCCGCCATCTTGTATAGAAATCCCTTGACATACGACAGTATGCCTGCGGAATTTCTATACAATCTGACGAAAAATCTGACTGCGCATCTTCACCACAAGCTTTGTGCGGTGTTGCCTTAAAAAGTGAAAAAGCCCGAAAGTATAAGCATCACGCTTACGCTTTCGGGCTTGTTTTATGTGTACATCAGCGCTCCCGACTCTTCCATCACGGTGAGCAGGTAATAGCGCGCCTCGTCGCGGCACTCGGGCTTCGCCATATAGTAGAGGTACGTCTCTATCTTGTTGAGCGTGCTCGCGGTGCGGCCCTCTATCTTGAACTGCTCAAAGCCCATGGGCACGTACTTCTCCCATATCGCCTCGGGAGAGATGTGGGTGGGCAGGTCGCGTATGCCGTAGATGTTGCGCTTGGAGTAGGGACAGTCGCGGAAGTTGTTGGGGTCGTGCGCGGCGATGTCGAAGGGCGCGTTCGGGAAGCGCTTGATATGGGCGCAGAAGTCTATCTGAGCCTGTCCGATGTCCTTATAGTGCTGTACGCGGTTGGGACATTCGGGCTGACAGCAGGCGTTCACAAGGAGCTCAACGTCCTGCTTGCGGGGGAGCTTCTCGAGTATGTCGAACCTGTTGTTGAGGTCGTAGTCCGCGACGACGACGTGGTAGTCCTTGCCGAGCTCGGCGGTTAGTGCCTCCGCGGAGTCAAGCCGCTTGCAGGTCGAGCTCGTGAGCTTGTACTTCGGGTAGTTCCTGCGTATGTAGTCCTCAAGGAGCTGCGACGCCACAATGACCTCGTTCATGCCGTTGTTCGCGAGGGCGAGCATCATATTGCAGCGCTCGTCGCTGAGGTGCTTTTTCTCGAGCATGAGGTTCGTGAACGTGAAGCGCAGCGGTATGCCGCGGTCGTTGAACTGCTGTATCACGAGCTTCATGTAGCTCTTGTCGGTATTGCCGCCCTGCGATCTGCCGCCGTTCCACAGACACGGCGGGAAAACTCCGTACACGGAGGCTATCTCCGCGCCATCGCGGAAGTATTCGGGGTGCTGTACGAGCATATCCGCGAACAGCAGGTTGAGCTTGAAGCTGCCCGAGAAATCGGGGAGGTGGAATCGTACTTTCATATTTGTGCTCCTTGGTTTTGGTATCGTTAGTTCTATTATATTATCATTCAGCCGCGATGTCAATAAAAAAGTCCGCAGCGTTTGGGAAGCTTGCCTTAGCAGAAAAGTGGGCTACCGAGCCTAAAACTACGGACACGGTAATCTTATGCCACGATTCCGCCAGAGGGGGCTCCCCTCCCTCTGCGGACTTGCTGCTTATTTTCCGCAGTTGTTGTCAAAGGACGGGTTGCACGCGTAGAAGTTCTTCTCGTTGAGTCTGTCCTGTGTTATGCGGAGAGCTTCCCCGTTTCGTACAAGGTGGAGTTATATCCGCCACTGTATGACTATCCGTCGGTCGGCGGCGTATATCGTGCGTATCAGGACGTCCGTGACCTGCCGCTTGTCGTCGAAGCCAAGCTCCTCCCATATGGCGGGGAGGCCGCCGAGCTGTGCGAGCTTCGCCTTTATCTCGCTGAGGACGAGCTGCTCTACCTCCTCGGCGTAGAGCGTCCCCGCGCCCTTGCACGCCTTGGCGTTCATTCTGTGCGAGCACAGCAGGTAGCGTCGGGCGGCGGACTGCTTTACCGTCAGCGCGTAGCCGCACCTGCCGCACTTTATCTTCCCGCAGAGCCACGAATTCTTCGCCTTCTGGCTCGGTATGACCTGCCGCTTCGCCATGCATTTCCTGCGGCATTTCAGCCATGTCGCCGAGTCGACTATGCCCTTGTTCGGCGCGAGGACTATCTGCTCGCCGCTGATGTCAACGCTCTTCTTGCGCTTGTCCGTCCGACTCTTGTAGCTGTAGCAGCCGTTCTCGCCGATGAAGTCGGCGGGCGGGTCGATCAGCTCCGCGCCGTTGTCGCTGAAGAAGCTGTAGATGTCGAGGTCGGCTCGGACGTATATCGGGTTGACGAGAATGTCTCTGATACGCGCCCGCTCCCACGTCTTGCCGCGCTTTTTCACGCCGAGCTCCGCGAGCCTGTCCGCGACGTCGCCGTAGGACGTATTCGGCTGCGAGTAGAGCTCGTATATCAGCTTCACGACCTCCGCCTCCTCGGGGACGGGCTCGTACATCGAGGTATGTATGCCGCCTATCACGGTCGGGACCTTGCGGAAGCCGTAGGGGACAGGTCCGCCCATGTAGAAGCTCCTGCGCGAGCGCGAATAGTAGGAGTCAGCGACGCGCTTCTGAATCGTCTCGCGTTCGAGCTGTGCGAACACGATGCATATATTCAGCATAGCGTTGCCCATAGGCGACGAGGTGTCGAACTTCTCCGTCGCCGATATGAACTTCACGCCGTACTTCGAGAACTCCGCCATCATGTTCGAGAAGTCGAGTATTGAGCGGCTTATGCGGTCGAGCTTGTATACGATGACCGTCCTGATGAAGCCCTCCCTGATGTCGCTCATCATCTGCGCGAACTGCGGACGCTTCGTGTTCTTGCCGCTGTAGCCCTTGTCGATGTATTCTCTGAACGGCTCGCCTCGTGTTTCGTATGTGCATATCTCTATCTGCTGCTCGATGGAGATACTGTCCGCGCGGTCGACGGACTGCCTTGCGTATATCGCTATCATATCAGCTCCTGTCAGACTGCTTGCCGTACCTCGAGAAAACCTCGTAAAGTCTGGCTTCTGCGGCTTTGAGACTGCTGCTGTCGGGAGCTGCGGGCGTGAGGTCCTCGATGATGACCGTCCCGCGTTCGGTCGTGACCGTTTTGCATTCGGAATCATAGCCTGTTCTGATCATTTCTACAATAAGCATCGCCTCCGCTACATTATATTGAGGCTTGGCTTGTCTGAATGACAGGGGGATTGTGTAAAGTGATGAATTTAGAAATTTTTCTAAATAGCTCTTGACAAGCGGAGTGCGGACTGCTATAATCCATTTAGAAAATCTTCTAAATTCCAAGGGGGGCTTCGCTATGAACACTGAGATTAGAGAGTATTTACCGCTCCTGATACCGCTTATGATCGTGCAGTTCTCGCTGCTCGGGTACTCGCTTTTCCACATTTTCAGACACAAGAACTACAAGCACGGTAACCGCGCTGTATGGCTGATCATCGTGCTTGTGGGCATGAACTTCGCGGGTCCGATACTGTACTTTGTTTTCGGCAGGGAAGAGGAGTAACGACGTATGAACGTGCTTGAAGTAAGGGACGTCCGCAAGAGCTTCGGGAGCAAAACAGTCCTCGACGGCGTGAGCTTTTCCGTGCCCGAGAACTGCGTTTTCGGCTTCATAGGCAGGAATGGTGCGGGCAAGACCACGACTATGCGCGCGGTGCTCGGGCTGCTGAAAACGGACGGCGGCGAGATAGACGTGTGCGGCGAGCGGGTGAGCTACGGCGGCGCTCCGACGAGCGGCTGTATCGGCTATCTGCCCGATGTTCCCGAGTTTTACGGCTATATGAACGCCAGCGAGTACCTGACGCTCTGCGGCAGGATAACGGGCATGGACAGCGCCGATATCAAGGCGCGCTGCTCCGAGCTGCTCGGGCTTGTCGGGCTCGACGGCGAAAACCACCGCATAAAGGGTTATTCCCGCGGTATGAGGCAGCGTCTCGGCATCGCGCAGGCGCTGATAAACCGCCCGAAGCTGCTCATTCTCGACGAGCCGACCTCCGCCCTCGACCCCGTCGGCAGGAAGGATATCCTCGACATAATCAGCGCTGCGAAGGAGCAGACCTCCGTCATCTTTTCAACGCATATACTCTCCGATGTTGAAAGAATATGCAGCCGAGTGGCACTGCTCGAGGGCGGAAAGACCGCCTTCGAGGGCAGTATCGACGATATCCGCGCAAAGAAGCGCGACACGGCTCTCGAGCTCTCGCTCGCACGCAGCTCCGACGCGGACAGGGTCACGGCGGCTTTCCCCGCGGCACAGCTCGCGGACGGCAGGCTCGTTTTCCCGCACGCCTCCGACAAGGACTGCGCCGAGCTGATGGCGTTCCTCTCCGCGCAGATGATACCCATTCTGCGCCTTGAGCGGCACGAGCCCGACCTCGAGGACGTGTTCATGGAGGTGATAGGCAAATGAGAGGCTTTTCCGCTTTTTTTGCAAAGGAAGTCCGCGAGCTCGTCAGGACTAAGCGGCTGATGATAATCCTCGCGGTGTTCGTCGTAGTCGGTATCATGGATCCCGCCGTCGCGAAGCTCACGCCGAAGCTGTTTGAGCTGATGTCGGATGACTTGGCGCAGCAGGGGATAGCGGTCGGCGAAGTGAAGGTGACGGCGCTCGATTCGTGGACGCAGTTCGCGAAGAATGTACCTATGGCGCTCATTGTGACGGTCGTGATGTTCGGCGGGATATACACCTCCGAGTACGCGAGGGGCACGCTGATACCGCTGCTGACGAAGGGACTCTCGCGGAGCTCCGTGGTGTCGGCGAAGCTCGCCGTCATGCTCCTCACGTGGAGCGCGGGGCTGTGGCTCTGCTGCGGGATAACCTATTTCTACAGCGATTGGTACTGGGACAACTCCGCCGTGAAGGGGCTGCTGTTTGCGGGCTTCGGTTGGTGGCTGTTCGGAGTGCTGATGATAAGCTGTATCGTCTTCTTTTCGGCGTTTGCGGGCTCGGGAGCGCAGGTCGTGCTCGGCTGCGGAGCCGTCTATTTCGCGATGACTATGGCGGGTATGTACAGCAGGGCGAAGGAGTACCTGCCGACGCGCCTCTGTGACAGCCTGCCGCTGTACAAGGGCGAGCTCGTGCCGTCGGACTATGCGGCTGCGGCGGTGATAACGGCGGCGGTATCGGTGGTGCTGGTGCTCGCAGCTCTGCCTCTGACATACAGGCGGCAAGTTTGAATCGCGGAATCAGCATTGCCTTTTGTACATAGTGAGCGAGCAAAGCGAGCGGCGACGCGATCTCGGGTTCAAAGGGACTGCGTCCCTTTGCAGGGTCTGGGACAGAGTCCCGGCGGAGTCCAGAGGCAGAGCCTCTGGCGGGTCAAGGGCAGAGCCCTTGCTACTTTTGATCAATTATGATATAATATCGGAGGAAGATATATGACCGACAAGAAAAAAGAGCTCCTGTGGCTCGCAGCTGCGGCGGCAGGAGTATGGCTGCTCGAATTCGCCGCAATGCTTGGAGCGAGGGCACTGGATACGCTCCCGATCCCGATAAAGGCTCCGCTGTTCATATTCGTGCAGTGGATACCGCTCATCGCGATAGCAGTTATAATGAAGATACGCGGCGAGAGCTTCCGCGAGTTCCTTCCTCCGCGGGAGAAGCTCGGGCGGCAGGTGCTGCTCGGCATAGCGGCGGGCTTTGTGATGTCCGTGGTGCTTATGCTTATACCGTTTGCGCTCGGCTTCAAGGAGTACATCTATACCAACGGCACCTACAGAAAGCTGTGGGTAGCCGTGTACTACCTCGCCTCGGACGTCATAGGCACGGCTGTCGCGGAGGAGACTGTCTTCCGCGGGTACTTCTACAGCAGGCTCCGCCGCATAGGCGGGGAAGCCGCCGCGATAGCCGTTTCGTCGGTGATGTTCGGCTTTTACCACATCTTCGGCGGCGATATCGCGCAGGTGATATTCACGGCGGTCATCGGTCTTATGTTCTGCCTCACACGAAAATATGCAAAGGGCTTTTCGCTCTTGTCGCTTATCCTCATGCACGGGGTATACGACTTTATGATACCTGTATGGGCAGGTCTTTTCTGAAAGAAAGGAGCGGGAAATGGGATTCCCCGAAACGTTCAAGGCTCTGTCGGACCCCGTTCGGCGTGAGATACTCGCCATGCTGAAAAAGGGGCGGCTCTCGGCGGGCGATATAGCGTCGCACTTCGATATGACGGGTGCGACGGTCTCGTACCACCTCAAGCAGCTGAAAAAAGCCGACCTCATCTACGAGACAAAGGAAAAGAATTTCATCTACTACTCGCTCAACACCTCGGTGTTTGAGGAGATAATGCTGTGGCTGTCACAGTTCACGAATGAGAAAACGGAAAGGGAGGTGCAGGAGGATGAAGCCCCTGAAGATCAGTGACATCTTATCCGTTCTGCTGTGCCTGAGCACGATAATATTCGGAGCAGCCGTATACGACAGGCTCCCCGACAGGATAGTAACGAGCTGGAGCATGACGAGCGGTCCCACGGGCACGAACCCGAAAGCCTTCGTGGTGTTCGGTATGCCGATAATATTCGCGGTGGTGACGCTGCTGTGCTGTATCTACACGCGGTGGCTCGAAAGGCGTGAGCGCGCGGGGAAGCTCGCGCCGATAGTGCGGCTGCTGTTCCCGCTGCTGTTCATCGTATGCGAGGTGACGATATATCTCTCCGCGCTCGGGAAGCTGGGCGATATCCGCCTCGTGGTGTGCCTGCTCGTATCGGTGATAATGATACTCGTGGGCAACTATATGCCGAAGATACGCAAGAACTGGTTAGTCGGCATACGCACTCCGCACACCCTCATGAGCGAGGAGATATGGTACAGGACTCACCGCTTCGCAGGCTTTACGGTCACATTCGGCGGCATTGCGGGAGTGGTGACGACGCTGCTCGGGCTGTACATCGTCACGTTCGTGATAATAATGGCGGCGGTGTTCGTGCCCGCGATATACGGCGAGGCGGTATACTACCTCGGGAAGAGGGAGAAGTGAAAAAGCAGTCAATAAGGCGGGTTTAGCCGTCAAATGACCGCGGGCGCACGGAATGCGCCCCTACATCAGGTGCAAAAAGAACCGAATCGTAGGGGCGAGTTCCGCTCGCCCGTTTTTAACGTGAATTATATGACGGCTCCAAGCAGCCTTGCTATTTGAGCAATTCTATGATATAATGACATCATATAGTTCAAAAGATTGGAAGTGTAAAATACTATGCCACTGATACCGACAACTCTCTCCCTGCTGGGACTACTGGGAATGACGGGGACTGTCATATGGGTGCTGGTGCGCGGCAACGGCAACAGGCTGACGAGGCTGTTCGTCATTTGTCAGGTCGCGGTAATGATATGGCTGGTGTCGCAGCTGATGAAGCTCTTCTCCGCGAACACGGAGCAGCTGTGGCTGAGCTACGTCGTCGGCAACGTCGGCATATGTATGTTCGGTCCGTCGTGGATGATGTTCGCGGCGGAGTATTCCGACTACCGCGCATACCTCCGCAAGCCGAGCTATCTGCTGCCATTGATATCGGTATTCTTCTTCATCTCCGTTATAACGAATCCCGTGCATTATATGTACTACTCGGTCTTCGAGTACGGGAACGTCGTCTGCGGACGGCTGTACTACCTGTCGCAGATAACCTACTACGTGCTTATCCTCGGCGGCATATGCCTGATGTTCATCAAGCACTCGCAGAGCAGCCGCCGTATGACGAGCCAGTCGGTGCTCATCGCGCTCGCTATCGCGGTGCCGCTGTGCATAAACACGCTGACGGTCTGCGGGATAATAAAGACGGCATTCGAGCTCACGCCGCTGTTCTTCGCGTTCTCGGTAGTGATGATACTCATTGCGATAAGCCGCTTCGGGCTGCTGAACGTCAACCGTATCGCTATCGACGATACCATCGACAGCATTGACAGCGCCGTCCTCGTTTTCGACGCCGACGACATAATGACCTACAAGAACAGGTACGCGGATACGCTCTTTTCCGCGGGCACGGGAGCGACGCTCGGCGAGTTCTTAGCCGAGGTCAAGGCAAAGACAGGCACCGAGCCCGACAGGGATATGACCTCCTGCGAGCTGACCTGCGAGGGCGCCTTCTACAACATCAGGCAGAATTTCTGTACCAACAAGAAGGGCGAGCGTATCGCGCGCATAATCATACTCAACAACGTCTCCGAGTACTACGAGCTGCTCGACACTGAGAAGAAGCTCTCGCTCGAGCAGGAGCGCAACCGCATAGCGCAGGAGATACACGACTCCGCGGGACATACCTTCACGATGATAAGCTCGCTCTCGCGTATCATTGACGCCGACCTCGCGGGCAGGAACGTTCCCGCCGAGACCGTCGGCTACGTCCGCGAGATAGACGGCTTGTCACGGAGCGGCGTCACGCAGCTGCGCTGCTCGATAAACAATCTGCGCTCCGACGAGTTCATGACCTCGGTCACGAGGGCGATAAGCACCGTGACGGCTGCCGTGCGCGGGATAGATATCGACGTCTGCACCAAGGGCGAGGAGGACGAGAGCTTCGCCTTCTGTATCGGCACCGTCTACGAAAACACGCGTGAGACCATCACCAACGCCATGCGCTACTCGGGCGCGGAGAGGATAGACATCATCGTGAAGTTCCTGCCCGATATGCTCGAGCTGTACATATTCGACAACGGGCGCGGCTGCTCCGAGATAAGCGAGAACAACGGTCTGCGCGGCATTCGCGAGCGTACGGAGGCTCTCGGCGGAACGGTGAAGTTCTCCTCGGAGGAGGGCGAGGGCTTCACGACGATAATCAAGATACCCAAGCAGAACACAGGAGAGGCGACATGATACGAGAGCTTGATTTCACGATACTCGACTGGATACAGCGCAATTGCAGGAGCGCAGTCATGGACGTGCTCATGCCGAAGGTGACGCTGTTCGGTCAGATGGGCTTGTTCTGGATAGTCCTCGCCGTCATATTCCTTGCGGTGAGACGGTACAGGAAGTGCGGGATAACGCTCTCATTCGGGCTGATATGCAGCCTGCTGATAGGCAACCTGCTGCTGAAGAACCTCATCGCGCGCAGCCGTCCGTGCTGGATAAACACGGATATTGATATGCTGATAGCCATACCCAAGGACTACTCCTTCCCCTCGGGACATACGCTGTGCTGCTTTATTGCGGCGGTGGTGATACTCAGCTACGACAAGCGGCTCGGTATCCCCGCGCTCATTATAGCCGCCGCCGTCGGCTTCTCGAGAATGTACCTGTACGTGCACTTCCCGTCGGACGTGCTGGGCGGTATGGTCATCGGTATCGCGATAGGCATTTTCTCGGTACTGCTGACTCGGAAGCTGATGACGGTGTACGAGCAGAATCGGTCGGGTGAGTCTGCTGGCTGATACAATAAAACGGTACACAAAGGGCAGCCCCCTAAAGTGTACCGTTTTTTGTTTGATTACAGAGTGTACAGCTCAGTCACTGCTTGCAGCGCCGTGCGACCTCTGCTGTCAGCTCGTGGAAGAATAACTGCGAGTCGATGCTGCCGTACTCCTCGACGTAGTTTTCCCACGCAGAGTCGAAGTCCTCGCTCATGACTACGAGCGGCAGGTCCTTGTGCTTGAGCGCGTCTATCTGCTTCATAACTCTGCCGTAGTCGGTCTCGTCGGTCACGGCGTTGCTGAACGACCACATCGGGTACCACGGCGGATTGTCGTCGGGCTCATTGAGCATCTCGGCGTAGGTCTGCACCCCGTACGCGCTGAAGCAGCGCTTGACGCTTTCGGGGAGGCGGTCGTAGAATATATTCGGCTGATTTGCGGGAAGGTAGGCGTTTATGCCGTCGGGAGCCAAGCCCTGTATCTGCGGCATATAGTCGTAGGTGCAGATGTGGCTGAGCTTGTAGTCGCCGTCGTTCCAGTTTGCGTACTGCTCGTCGGTCATCTCGAACACGCCGTCGTCGCGGACGGTATAGTCCACGCCCTCGACTCCCCAGAATCTGAGGAGGAGCACATCTGGCTCGAGGAGGTCGCTCATGAACTTCATCGCGCCCTCGGGGTCGCTGCAGCTTATGGATATGCCGGCGCCTGCGGAATCGTTGAAGGCGCTTTTGTCGCGGTAGTGCTCCTGAATGCTCTCGTCAATGGTCAGACCGAAGGGGATATACGTGCAGTCCTCGGGTAGCTTGCTGACTGCGCTGCTGAAGTTCCACTTCTGGTCGACGAGTCCGAGCACGCGCCCCGTCTCGAGCTTTGAGTAGTACTGGTCGGAGGACATGACGAAGCATTCGGGGTCGATGACGCCCTTACGGTACTCCTCGTTGAGCTTTCGGAACCACTTCTTTGCGGTCTCGGAGAGGTTGTAGTCGCGCGCCGCTTTTGTCTGCGGGTCGACGATACAGCAGCCGTCGTTCGGGTAGCCGTCGAGGAACATCGGCGGGTTGTCGAGTGCGAAGAACCACGCGTCGTTAGCCTCTATCTCGTAGCCGATATAGGGCTCGCCGTCTGCGTCGGCGGGATTGGCTGCGAGGTAGCGCTCGATGAGACCGAAGAAGTCGTCGGGAGTTCTGAGCGTAGGATAGTTTGCCCATTCGAGCACCTTCACCTGTACCCAGAAAGCCTCGCCGCTGTGCATGGGGTTGGTCTCCCTGACGTTGATAGCCGAGAACAGCGGGATATAGTAGATGTGCCCGTCAGGCTGGCGGACTCTGTCCCATTGTGCGTCTGTGTAAAGCTCCTTGATATTGGGGTAGTCGTCCCAGTAGTTGTCGAGGGGTATGAAGGCGCCCGCCTTGATGAGCTCCTGACAGTTTGTGGCGTCGGGAGCCATAAAATCGGGGTATTTGTTCTTGACTATCATGTCGCTGAACGTCTTGTTGATGTCGTCCTGGTCGGCGATGAACCTCTGATTCAGGATAGCGCCCGTCTTTTCGGCGATGAGCTGCTGTATTTCGTTGCCCTCATCTACGGGAGTGAGCCGCGCGGCGTATACTCCGTCGAACTCCTTGTAGGTGGTCTTGTCGGTCTTCTCAGTCCTGCCCGACGAGCCTGAATTTGTACCGCAGGCTGTGAGCGAAAGCGCGAGCACCGACGCTGATAAAGCTGAAAATGCCCGTTTAGCTGTCATTTTACTCACCCTCTTTTTATCCTAATTACGAGTCTGAGCCTGTTTTTACCGTTTATTTCGAGCTCCGCACGGCTGCCGAGACAGTGTCTCAGGCGGAGATACGGGTTGAACCTGTAGCTCCTGTCGAATGCGTACTCGCTGCTGACGCTGTCGTCCTCGAAGATGGCGCACAGCTTCAGCACGTCTGTGGATCTCGGCGACTTCTCGCCCTCGAATCTTATCTCTGCCCTGTCGCCCGTGACCGCGACCGTTACGCTGTCAGCGCCGAGCTCCCTGAACGCGTCGCCCGCAATGAGCACCAGTGAATATGCTGGCACCTTTATATCGGTGTCGCCGACGCTGCCGCTGTAGGCACCGCCGAATTTGAGCGCGGTCTTTTTCAGCAGCTCCGCCTCGAACGCGAGCGGGAAGTACTCCTCGCTGTTGTACGATTTCAGGTCGGGCAGCCTCTCCGAGACCGTGAGCTCCGCGTCGAGCCTCATAGCCGTCGCGAACAGCGAATCGAACTCGCCGCTCTTGCGGACGAGGGAGTCGCTGTGCTGCTTGAACTCGCTGCCCGCAGTCTCGAGCTGCTCCGACATTCTGCCGCAGGCTTCGAGCAGCTGACCGACCTCGTCTCTGCCGCTATTCTTCTCCGTGAGCGAGCTCATTCTGCCCGTGGAGACGTACTCGCGGACAGCACCGCGGATACGGCGCTTCATATTTGCCGCCATGACCATGCTGACTATCAGTGCCGCAAGCGTCACGGCGAGCAGGCATACCAGTACGCCGACATTCTCGCTCACAAAATCCTTCAAGCCCATTTTTGCCGAGCAGGAGTAGAACTCTATCTCGGTGGTGTAGTAGTTGCGCTGTATGCACTCAAAATCGGGACCGATGACGATATCCTCCGCGGAGGAGGCGTCCTTGTTGCTGCTGTATATCAGCTTGCCGCCGCTCATTACATAGAGCTCGCCGTCAAAGCCGAAATCGTCCGCGAAGGTGCTCAGTGCCGACGGCTCGATGTACATACAGATATAGCTCTCGCCTGTTTTGAGGTTCTGGTAGTCGAGCTTGCGCACGAGTATGATATTGCTCGTGTCGGGGTCTATGCACAGCACCGTCGGCTTCTTCGTCTTGACGAAGTAGGTGTACCAGAACTGGTCCTTGGCGTCGCTGAGCTTGCGTATCTGTCCGCCCGTGAGAACGGTCTGGTTGGAGGTGTATATGATACAGCTCCTGATGACGTTGCTGTCGGCGATGTTGAGCGCGGTGTTCTCCTGAAGCGGGTAGTACACCGAGTAGTACTCCGACGCCGACGCATATTCCGTGTTGAGGAAGGTATAGATGTTGCCGTTGGTGTATATGCTCTTCGCGATGGAGACAGCCGTCTCGACCGTCAGGTTCATGACGTCGGCGGTCGCGTTGATGGCTGTATTCTCCATCTGCTTGTACTTCTCGCGCTGCGTCAGCTTTACCGAGCGCAGCATCGACGTCCACACGAGCGTAACCGCCGCGATGAGCATGATATCCATAAATATGAATTTCAGCATCACGGGCAGATTCGACAGCAGCGAGGACCTGCGCTTCTTTTCTTTTCCTTTCACCTTATCACCCCGTTATCTGTCGGGCATTTGCAGGAGCTCCTTCAGCTCCGCTTTCTTCCTGTACATATTTTCCTCGGCTTCCGCGAGGAGCTCGTCGTAGCTGAACTCGCCCTTCGCGAAGGCGCAGCCGTAGGACAGTGAGCACTTCACGCTGTCGGAGTCCTTGCTGAGAATGTACGGCGAGTCCGCGGTGAGCTTGTCCATTATGCCGTCAAGCTCTCTCAGCGAGCGTTCCGTCATCACGATGAGGAACTCGTCTCCGCCCATACGGAAGCAGTAATCGCCCTGTCCGACGAAGGCGCGGATATAGTCTGCGGCGCTCTTTATCACGTAGTCGCCGCTCTCGTGACCGTTCGTATCGTTCATCAGCTTGAGGTTGTTGACATCGAAGTATATGACGCACAGCTGCTCGCAGCTGCGGAAGGTCTCCTCCATGCTGTGGTAGCAGCGCTTGTTGAGGTGCTGGGTCATACCGTCGTGGTTGGCGTCATAGAGCGCCTGAGAGAGGTGCTCCGCGCCGCTGTTCATATCGAAGAATATCTTTTGCAGCGCCGCGCTGAGGCGGCCTATCTCGTCGCTGCGCTTGGTGTCGAACATAACGGAGGCGTCCCTGCCCTCGGAGACGCTGTCGTCGCCCGAGAGGTACGTGGCGGAGTCGGTTATCTGCTTTATGGGACGGAATATGCGCCTGTTGAGCACGGCAGTGACAACGATCGCAAAGACGATGCTCGCAGCTGTCATCACGCCGAATATGACAAAAGCAAAGGGCATATAATCCCGCTCGTAGGGGTTCGTGAGCTTCACTATTATGTACCCGCACAGCGCGTCGTCGACCGTGCGGAGCGGGCGCAGCTCCGTGACGGAGCCGTCCTCTTCGTATCTCAGCGAGCTGCGACCGTTGATGAGCTCCGCCTTGGACGCGGCAGTGTGCTCGTTGTAATCGAGCTTTGCCCCGAGCTCCGCGCCCTCGGAATCGTAGATGAAGCTGCCCGAGGAATTGCTGAAGCTGACGAGGGAAATGCGGCTTATCATAGAGCTGTTGCGCTTCTGATAATCGCTTATCTTGTTCTGAACTGTCCTGAACTCCTCTGTTCTGTTGCGGGTCGAGAAGCACTCCTTGGCGGCGTCGGCGTCGATGGTGAGCTCGGCGAAATCGAGCGCTGCAGATATCGCTGCCTCCTGATAGCGGGTCGCTATCCTGTTTACGATGAGATAGGACGCCCCGAAGCTCAGCAGGACGAAAATGAAGAGCATCAGAGCCGTCGATACGGCGATACTTTTCTTTATTGAACCTGACATTTTTCATACCTCTATATCACGTGCAAAAGCACATCGTATTACTATGTATACCATTATTTTATACTAAAGGTAACTGTTCAGTCCTGCTGAAAATTCCACAAAGTTGAAAACAAAAAGATCA
>JAUMVH010000233.1 GCA_030530245.1 Ruminococcus sp. | reverse complement strand
TGTGTATAAAGCGGGTTGTTCTCGCCTTCCTTCTTGAAGCTCTCAGCGAGTGTAACGCCGTTGAACTTAGTCTCGTACTGTGAGGGATCGAGAACAGGAACTGCGGGCTTGTTGTTGGGGAATTCCTTGATCTTGCCGAGAACGAATTCGCTGAGGAGAACGAGGTCATTCATCTCAGTTTCGCCGCTCTGGTCAACGTCTGCATTCTTCTTAGCCTGTGAATCCGTGAGTGTGCCGATGAGGACCTGACGAGAACCGATAAGGTCGAATGCCGATATCTTGCCGTCGAAGTCAACGTCGCCGAGGATCTTGGTCTTGACAACGGGCTGAGGAATGTCAGGTGTGCCTGCGCCGGGTATCTGAGTGCCCTTAACAGCGCCTACAGCGTAGTCAACGAGGAAATCGTTTGTGGAATCGTCGTTGGTCTCAACGTAGATCTGGAACGAAGAGCCGCCTGCGGGGAGTGTATAGGATGTGTTAGCAAGCTGTATCCACTCGCCTGCGGGAGCAACGCCGCTCGCGATCTCGTCGTAGTAAGTCTCACCGTCAGAACCTGTGTACTGGAGAGAGAACTTGAAGCCTGTTGTGTCGCCTGTCTTGGACATAGCGTTTACGGAGAAGCTGTAAGCCTCGCCCGCCTGGAATGCCTGAGAATCGAGCGAGAGAGAAGCACCGTTCCATGATGCTGTTCTGCCTGTTACGGAGAGAGCACCTGTGCTGTCGTAGCCGCCGCTTGTCTTTTCAACTGAAGCGCCGCCTCTGCCGGACCAGCTGTTTGTGCCTTCCTCGAATGTGTGCTCGAACCAGTAGCCTCTTTCGTCAGCCTTGGGAGGCTCGGGAGGAACATACTCACCGCCGCCGGGGCCTGTGTACGGGATACCTACGCCCCACTCGCTCTGAGGAAGGAGTGACTGAAGCTTTGTATAAGCAGCCTTAGGCTGGTTGTTTGAATCGTAGAGAAGCGCGTTGCTTCCTGCGCTGAGCCATGAGTTAGCGTCGTTGGGTCCCCAGATCTGAACGAGAGTTACGTTAGGACCGTTGGGGTGATTCTTGTTCCAGTCAACAGCGTGCTGGAAGATAGCAGCGTACTTTGTAGCCTGATCGTTGTAGCTGAACTTGCCGTTCTCAACGCTTATATCGAGCTCTGTTACCTGAACGTCGATGCCGAGAGCAAGGTACTTATCCATAGCTGCGAGGTAGGAGTCTGTCGAACCCCAAGCGTTTGTAGCAGCAGCGCTGATATGCGACTGCATTCCCATACCGTCGAGGTAACCCTTCTGAGCGCAGGGCTTGAGGATGGTATTTATAATGAGGTTCTGCTTGTCGTTAGCGAACTCGTTGTAGTCGTTATAGTAGAGCTTGCAGTTTGAAGGAGCATACTTTCTTGCATACTTGAATGCGAGCTCGACCCATGAGTTATCGCCGTAAACGGATACCCACTTGGACTGTCCGCCGCCTGTACCTGCCTGACGGATACCGTTCGACGAACCGTCGGCGATTACCTCGTTACATACATCGTATGCGTAGAGGTCGAGGTTAGGATACTGCGACTTGTAAGCAGCGAACATATTCTTGATGTAGCTCTCAAGGCGTGTCTCCATCTGCTGCTTGCTGCACCAGTTGCCGTTGCTCTTGAAGAACCACTCAGGCGACTGGCTGTGCCATGCGAGAGTATGTCCGCGGAAGCCGAGGCCGTTCTTCTGAGCGAAGTCACAGATAGCCGCACAGCTGTTGAGCGATACCTTGATATCGCTGTCTGTCGAGCCGTTCTGAACGAGCGTAGCATCGGGCTTAGTCTCGTTCTCACACTCTACTGCGTTGTAGTCCTTGAGGAAGTTGCCTGTGATACCGCTGTTTCTTACAGTGTTTCCGTTGAGGATGTTACCTACGCGGAAATACTTGCCGAACTCGTCCTTGAGGGACTTGTCTGACTGAGCTGCAAGAGCGTCAGCAGTGGACTTCTTTGTTGTGATAGTGAAATCATCGAAGAGGAAGTCGTTGGTGCTGTCTGTTGTGAGCGTGAGCTCATACTCGCAGGCGTCCTTGGGAGCCTTGAACGAATTAGCGATCTCTGTCCACTCGCCAGCCTTAGCCTTAACGCTTGCAAGCTCGATAGTTGTGGACTTCTCCGTGTCGTTCATGTCAACATAGCGGAGAGTAAGGCGGAAGGTCTCGTTAGTCTCGCTGTAAACGTTCATGGAGTAGTTGTACTTGACTCCGCCGAACAGATACAGACCCTTTGTGGACTGAGCGCCCTCGGAAGCGTCCTTACGGTTCGTCATGGACATACATCTTGTGCCGCCGATGCCTGCTCCCTCAACGGGAACGATGTTATTGGCGGGGTCTGTGCCGTGCCAGCCGTCGTAGCTGACATCGAAGCTGTCGTACGTTACCTCGGCAGCCTGAGTAGCAGTCATGATCTGCGGCATAGAAGCAAATGATGTTGCAAAGGTAGCCGCTGCGGTCAGAGCTGCATACAGTTTTTTCCTGTTCATAGAAAGATCATCTCCTCATTTCCTTAGATTTGGGTTGCCCCTACTTATTCATTTTAGTTCATTATACACTGTTCACGAATCGTTCACAACCCACATTTTGCAGATAAGGTGGAAAAAACGAATAAAAAAACAGACAATTTCAAGAAAATTTGTATTGTTTGTACTGTTTTTGGTACGTACAAATTTAAAGTTGTATTCAATTCACGGTTCGTTCACTACATTTAATATAGGGTATTGACTTTTGTGAAAATTTGTTATATAATATTTCCGTAGCAGTTACTCACTGCGACAATTGTACTTTAAATGTATTATCAAGGAGGATGAAAAAATGGCAGGACAGGGAATGGGCGAATACTGTGTAGACATCGTTATGTGTATCGACGCTACGGGCAGTATGGCTCCTATCATCGACGAGGTAAAGAAAAACGCTATCTCATTCTACGAGAAGTTCATAGAATCCATGGAGGAGAACGATAAGGAAGTTGAAACACTCAGGATAAAGGTGATCGCCTTCAGAGACTACGGCTGCGATCAGGATCCGATGGTCGAGTCTGACTTCTTCAAGCTCCCCGAGCAGAACGACGACTTCCGCAGATTCGTTGACAATATCGAGGCCAAGGGCGGCGGAGATATCCCCGAGAACGCTCTCGAAGCCATCGCGCTCGCACTCAAGTCCGACTGGACGACCGACGGTTCAAAGCGCCGCCATGTCATCCTCGTTTTCTCGGACGCTCCCGCACTCCCGCTCGGAGCACGCGCAGGCTCGTCGGGCTATCCGTCGGGTATGCCCGCTGATATCGCTCAGCTCGGCGCTTGGTGGGAGGCTACCGACCAGACCCTCGGCAGCAACTATCAGGCTAAGGCAGGACGCCTCGTTGCGTTCGTGCCCAACGCGGAGCCGTGGACGGAGCTTCAGGCTTGGAACAGATACTGGCCTGCATTCTCGCCCGCGGGTACAGGTCTGCCCGATGTTGATATCCAGTCGGCTATCGACCTCGTAGTAGGCTCATTCTAAAAGCAAAATAAAGAGCGGTGCAGAGCATTGACCCGCCCCCTGTCAAGTAGACAGCGCAAAAAACAAAAATATTCTATGTTGT
>JAUMVH010000232.1 GCA_030530245.1 Ruminococcus sp. | reverse complement strand
TGAGCCGATGACCTTCACTCGCTGCACCTCCTTATAGTATTGTAGCTATTATACCATACACCTTGACATTTTTCAAGAAAAACTTTACAGGATATATCATATTTCATCGCCTATTCGCAATTGTTTCCAAATCGTGTTTATGTTAAAATGTCTGCGAAAGGCGTCGGGAAACGCCTTAAATCGAACGTGAGGGATAATCAGTTTTAAGGAGGAATCACAATGAAGTTCAAGCTTAAAAAAGCAGCTGCGCTCTGCTCGGCAATGCTCATGACGTGCAGCGCGGGACAGTCCATGCTCTCAGATGCAGCATACGGAGAGGGCGGCAACGGTGTCGGTATCATGGAGTACCTCGACCGCGGTATCTATGCCGTAAAATCGGGAAACGGAATGTTCGTGAGCTGGCGCTGGAATGCCGATGATGCAGATGATGCGGAGTTCAGGCTCTACCGCGACGATACGCTCATCTACACGAGCACATCAGGCAAGGCGACGAGCTATCAGGACAACGGCGGCAATGTCAACTCGAAATACCGCGTGGATACGGTAGTGGGCGGCGACGTTGTCGGCACGCAGGACTGCAAGTTCAAATCGGGCTCGCAGTATTTCGACATACCTCTGAAAAAGCCCGGTAATCAGTATTCGGCTAACGACTGCTGTGTGGGAGATGTTGACGGCGACGGTCAGTACGAGATATTCCTGAAATGGGAGGGTGCCTCCAAGGACAACTCTCAGGACGGCGTGACCGACCTTGTGTACATCGACTGCTACACGCTCGAGGGCAATATGCTCTGGCGTATCAACCTCGGAAAGCATATCCGCGCAGGTCAGCACTACACCCAGCTCTGCGTTGCCGATTTTGACTGCGACGGCAGAGCGGAGCTCATCACCAAGACCGCTGACGGAACGGTCGACGGGCAGGGCAAAGTCATAGGCAATGCGAATGCGAATTATGTCACCAATGTCGGACGTATCCTCGAGGGTCCCGAGTTCATCACGCTCTTCGACGGCATGACGGGTGCAGCGCTAGATACCATAGATTTCCCCGTCCCGCGCGGAAAATCCGCCGACTGGGGCGACGGCTACGGCAATCGCTGTGACCGCTTCAACAGCGGTATCGCGTACCTCGACGGTGTTCACCCGAGCGCGATATATGGCAGAGGCTACTATACAAGGCTGACGTGGTCGGCGTTCGATGTAGTGGATAAGAAGCTCAGCACACGCTGGGTATTCGATACGGGAAACAATAACAAGGCGGCAGGCTACGGCTGCGGCAATCATCAGGTAATGGTCGCCGATGTCGATAACGACGGCAAGCAGGAGATACTCACAGGCTCGAACTGTATCGACGATGACGGCACGCTGAAGTGGACTACAGGTCTGCACCATGGTGACGCTATGCACGTTGCGAAGTTCTTCCCCGACCGCGAGGGCGTGCAGATATGGATGTGCCACGAGGAGAGCCCGTGGGGCTGCTCTCTCATCGACGGCGAGACGGGCAAGATAATCTTTCATCAGAACGGCAGCAAGGACACGGGACGCTGTGCCGCAGGCAATATCTGGGCAGGCAATAAGGGCTCGGAATTCTGGGGCGCTCATTCGGGCGATATGTTCAACGGCGCAGGTCAGAAGATAGCAGGTATCCGCCCTGCGATGAACTTCCTCATATACTGGGACGGCGACCTCGAGCGCGAGATACTGGACTATACGGACATTCAGAAGATGACCGCCGCCAACAAGACCGAGAAGATTTTCAACGCGGCAGGCTGCCTTTCCAACAACGGCACAAAGGCTGTTCCGTGCCTCACAGCCGACCTCTTCGGCGACTGGCGTGAGGAGCTGCTGATGAGGACGACCGACAGCAACGCGCTGCGTGTTTGGTGTACTGCTTCGCCGACCGAGTACCGCATAACCACGCTCATGCATGATATGCAGTACCGTGCTCAGGACTGCTGCGAGCAGAGCTCCTACAATCAGCCTCCGCATACGAGCTTCTATCTCGGCTCGGACGCTGCACTTCCCGCACGTCCGAGCGTTAAGCTCAACAACACTGCACAGCCTTATACTCCGCCGACACCTGTTGTTATAAGCGGAAAATATATCAGCGACCTTCAGGTCAAGGATACGGCTAATAAGAACGGCTGGAAAATATCCGAGCAGGCGGCAGGCGTCGGCAGCAAGGTCTTTGGCGACAGGGATTATACCTACACAGACCTCCCGCAGAGCCTCATCGGAGCAGAGGTGCTCGAAACTGCCTGCGCCTCGAAGAATACGGACGCTGAGCTTGCTGAGTTCAAGGCTGCGGAGAAGACGGACGTATACGTGCTGCTCGATACGCGCGTGGAGGCTGCTCCCGACTGGCTCGGCGGCTGGGCTAAAACTGCAATGACTGCAAAAACCGACAACGACGTGACGTTTGCCGTATATTCAAAGACGTTTGAACCCGACGAGACGATAAGCCTCGGTACAAACGGCGCGAACGGAAGCGTTGTGAACTACACTGTCATCGTTCAGGCGTACGAGGAGGCGAAGGTCGTATTGGGCGATGCCAACTGCGACGGAAAGTTCACTATCGCCGACGCTACCACTATCCTTCAATATCTCGGAAACAAGGACAGGATAAAGCTCTCCGATGAGGGAATGAGAAACGCTGATGTTTACAACACGGGCGACGGCATAACAGCTGCCGATGCTCTTGTTATACAGAAGCTTGACGCGCAGATCTACAAGCTTTCAGACCTCCCGATAATGGAATAAACAGACATCCGAAATGCCGTACTTCATCAACAAGTGCGGCATTTTCGCAGCAAGGCGAGCTGCCTCTGCCTGTTGAGGAGCAGCCTTGTTGCAAACCAATAAAAATATACCTGCCTGTTGCGCAAACAGGCAGGTTTTTTCATTTATTGCCGCTGCGGCGAAATTCGCTCGGAGAGGCGCCGCACTCCCTCCTGAACTGCCTTGCGAAGTGCTCGTAGCTGCGATAGCCGCACTGCACGCTGATGTCGTGGACCGACATATCGGTCGTTCGCAGCAGCATTTTCGCGTATTCGATACGGCTCGTGATGACGTCCTCCATGAAGGTCACCCCGAACTGCTTTTTGTAATGCGAGTGGAACGAAGAAACGCTCATACGGGTCTGGTGCGCGCCCCATGCAGGCGACCACCACCAGTACGGATTTGCGTAGACCATATTTCGCACGGTCAGCATCATCTCATAGACCGTGCCGTACTCGATATGGGTATTTTCGTGTATCTGCTCGCTTACCTTGTTGCAGATGAGACGGAAGTAAGCGTTTACCGAATTGGCACTGTGAAGCCGTGCGGCGCTGTTTTCGTCGGCGATGGAGCGAATGCAGAAGCTGTAGAATTCAGTGTGCTGCAGCGGTACAGGCTCGGCGAAGGGAATGCCCATCTCGCGCAGCTTCTGCTCCTCGCCGTCTCCGAAGTCAAAGTGCAGCCAGTCGTTCGAGAACGGCTGCCGCGGTACACAGCGGTAGTACTGCGGCATACCCTTTGGATAGAGAAAGAATGAGCTTCGCGGTACAAAAACGTCATTTCCGCTGAGAGTGAATATCGCGTCGGATCTGAGTATCAGCAGAAGGT
>JAUMVH010000231.1 GCA_030530245.1 Ruminococcus sp. | reverse complement strand
ATCGGCGTTCCACGCCGATATATTCCGATTTAGCACATTGACCTAATAGATACACTGAGCACTTGATTCGACCGAAAACAATATGATAACAATCAAAAAAGAACGCGTAAAAGCTCCCCAATTCATGACGGGGAGCTTTTACGCGTTCTTCATAGGTGCGTTTCGGTATTGTGTGCCGAACAGAGAAAGCGGGCATATATTCGGCGTGCAGCTGATCCTCTATAGATAGCGTCGATGAAGTGCCAAGAAAATATGCAACAAAAACACAAGAATGTGATAGAAAAGTCTATTGATAAATTGTGGACTGAATGTTATGATGATGTTAACAAAAGGCGAGAGAAAAACAGAGGGAATGATTAAATTTGAGGAGGATAAGAAAATGAAACAGGCAAAAAAACTATCGGCAGCACTCGCTTCATTCGCTGTCGCGGCTTCCGTCGGAGGCTCGCTCGCCGCTCCGCTCTCGGCTGAGGCGGCTTACGGAGTCGGAGGCAACGGCAAGGCGATAATGGAGTACCTCGACCGCGGTATCTACGCTGTGAAGAGCGGCAGCGGTATGTTCGTCAGCTGGCGCTGGAACGCGAGCGACTCCGACGACGCGGAGTTCAGGCTCTACCGCGACGATAAGCTCATCTACACGAGCAAGTCGGGCGACGCCACCTGCTATCAGGACAACGACGGCAGCGCAGCCTCGAAGTACCGCGTTGACTGCGTCGAGGGCGGGAAGGTAACGTCTTCGCAGAGCTGCACCAAGACATCGGGGACGAACTACTTCGACATCAAGCTCGACAGACCGGGAAGCCAGTATTCGCCCAACGACTGCGCGGTCGGCGACGTTGACGGCGACGGACAGTACGAGATATTCCTGAAATGGGACCCGTCCAATCAGAAGGACAACTCGCAGGAGGGTAAGACCGACAAGGTCTACATTGACTGCTACACACTTGAGGGAAAGAAGCTGTGGAGAGTTGACCTCGGACAGAATATCCGCGCGGGTCAGCACTATACGCAGCTGTGCGTGGCGGATTTCGACTGCGACGGCAAAGCGGAGCTCATCACCAAGACCGCCGACGGCACTAAGGACGGCACGGGCAAGACCATAGGCGACGGCAGCAAGAGCTACGCGAACGGCAAGGGCTATATCCTCGACGGTCCCGAGTATCTGTCGCTGTTCGACGGTCAGACGGGAAAATGTCTCGACACTATCGACTTCCCCGTTCCGCGCGGAAAGGTCAGCGACTGGGGCGATAATTACGGCAACCGCGTTGACCGTATGAACGGCGGTATCGCCTACCTCGACGGCGTTCACCCGTCTGCGATATACGGCAGAGGCTATTATACCCGCCTTACGTGGTCGGCTGTGGACGTGAAGGACGGCAAGCTCGTCAAGCGCTGGGTCTACGACAGCGGCAACAAGGGCGGAGCTTACGGCTGTGGAAACCACAATGTAATGGCTGCCGATGTGGATAACGACGGCAGGCAGGAGGTCCTGACGGGCGCTTCCTGTATCGACGATGACGGCAAGCTCCTGTGGTGCTCGGGCGATAAGCACGGCGACGCCATGCACGTCGGCGACCTCATCCCAGACCGCGAGGGACTTGAGGTGTGGGAGTGCCACGAGGACAAGCCCTACGGTGAGACCTGCTACGACGCAAAAACGGGCAAGGCGATATTCCATATCAACGGCACTAAGGATACGGGAAGATGTGCCGCCGACAACGTGTGGGCAGGCAATAAGGGCGCCGAGTTTTGGGGTGCTGCCGACAACAACGTCTATGACTCAAGCGGCAAGAAGATAGCAGGCTCGAAGCCTGCACAGAACTTCTTCATCTACTGGGACGGCGACCTCGAGCGCGAGATACTCGACGGCACGAAGATAACCAAGATGACGGGCGCGGGCACGTACAAAAACGTTTTCACCGCGGCGGACTGCGGCGCTAACAACGGCTCGAAGAACAATCCGTGTATCACCGTTGACCTCTTCGGTGACTGGCGCGAGGAGCTCATTCTCCGCACGAGCGACAACTCCAAGCTGCGTATATGGTGCACGACCGATACCACTAAGGTGCGCCTGACGACGCTCATGCACGATATGCAGTACCGCGCACAGGTCGCCTGCGAGCAGAGCTGCTACAACCAGCCGCCTCATGTCAGCTATTACCTCGGCAGCGACGCTGCTCTACCCGCGAGACCGAGCGTGAAGCTCAACAATACTCCCGACACCTCCGTTACTGATATTCCCCCTACGACAGAGCCTGCGGTCACAACTGTCATCACGACTGCCGAGGTCCTTACAACTACGGCGTCCGTTGTGACTCCGCAGCCTGCCGCAGAGCTTCAGGACGGTCAGATATATGTGTTCCGCAATGCCGAGAGCGGACTGTACCTCGGCGCAGAGAATACCAATGCCGCGAATAATACAAATATAATACAGAGCGGCAGCAGCGACACTCAGGCACAGTTCAAAGCGGTATCTGCAGGCGACGGATACTACTGCTTCGTGTCACAGCTCGGCGACGGAGCTTCCTACGCCATCGACATCAACGGCAAAAAAACTGCCGACGGCACGAATATCGAGCTCTATGAACTCAACAAGGGCGATAATCAGCAGTTCAAGGCTGTGAAGAACGACGACGGTTCATATAAGCTGGTCGCGAAGATAGCGAATGACGCTTCCTGTATCTCTGCCGAAAGAGAGGGCGGCAATGTACAGGAGTGGACGCTCAGTGGAAGTGCGGCACAGAACTGGTTCATCGAGACGGCGCAGGTGTCTGCGGCAACAACAACCACTACCGTCACCACAGCAGCGACAACGGTGACAGCTCCCGAGACGACTGCCGCTGACGCTGCAGAAACAACAAGCGTGGCAGGTATGCTCGGAGATGTCAATCTCGACGGCAAGGTAACAGTCGCGGACTCGGTGGCTATACTCCAGTACATCGGCAACAGAGACAGATACCATATAGGCGAGCAGGGATTAAAGAATGGCGATGTTGACGGAGTCAGCGGACTGACCGCGAACGACGCTCTCGTGATACAGCAGGTAGACGCGGGTATCTACAAGCAGTCGGAGCTCCCGATAAAATGAGAACAGAAAGAATAATAAGAGAAGCTCCCCGAGTGATTCGGGGAGCTTTTTGCTCGTTTCTAATTTTGCATTGTTGTTCTCGTGGACGTTTTACCATGACAGATCAGAAGTTATTTTGACCGTATATTGCATTTGAGACTGACTCGAAATATGTGCTTCTATCAGATCCTGTATTTTTTGCATACATTTTACTTCATCATCAGCTGAAAACCATAGGATCAAATTATCATCCGGGTCGAATGCGCAGTCGGTACCTTCTAACGCGAGCTCGGGAATCCTACTAATGAAAAAATCCTCTGCTTCTTCTGTTATTCCAAGCTCCTTCATGCAGCCCTTTGCTGCCGAAAGCGCTTCGTCCGCTTCTTCAAAAACAGTTATTGTGTTTACAGTTCCCATTGCAAAGAACATTTTCTGAGTCTGTACCGTACCTGTCATAAGACCGCCTCCGTTTTGTTTCCATGTCTGTATTATACGGGAGCAGTTTGTAAGATGAATGGAGTCAAAGTTGAATTATA
>JAUMVH010000230.1 GCA_030530245.1 Ruminococcus sp. | reverse complement strand
TTCTTAGCCTGTTTGAGGCTGTCGACGACGAGCTTCTCGCCGATGTGGTGACCGCGGCTGTCCTTGCTGACGGCGTAGCTGGCGTTGCAGATGTGTCCGCACCGCCCGACATTGTTCGGGTGGAGTATATACAACCCGAGCACGTCGCCGTAGTTATTCTTGGCGACGGCGCAGTAGGTCTGCGCGCCGAAGAAGGTCTTGCCCGAGTGGGGCGTGAGTATCTGCTCCTGCGGGAAGGCGATACCGTCCTCGACGATATCGTTCCATATGCGTATCATCTGCGGCAGGTCATTATTTTCGTATTGAACGATAGAAATGCTCATATTTTCACCTCGTCAAAGTCTGCCGCGGAAGTCGTCGTAGCCGAATTCGCGCAGGACTTCGATATTTCCGCCGCTTTTCAGAAGCAGTATCGACGGCAGCGGCATACCGTTGAACGTGTTGTTTTTCACCATTGAGTAGATAGCCATATCCTCGAAAACGAGCCTGTCGCCTATTTTCAGCGGCTCGTCGAAGGAGTACACGCCTATGGAGTCGCCCGCGAGGCAGGTCTGCGAGCCGAGCCTGTAGGAGTACGGCTTCTCGCCCTGCTCACCGCTGTTGCGGAGCGGCGGACGGTACGGCATCTCGAGCACATCGGGCATATGGCACGCCGCGGACGTGTCGAGGATAGCGATGGGCATATCGTTCTCGATGAGGTCGAGCACCTCCGTCACGAGGTAGCCCGCATTCAGCGCTATCGCTTCCCCGGGTTCGAGGAAGACCTCGAGCCCGAACCTGTCCTGCAGCAGCCGTATGCAGCGCTCGAGCCGCGGTATATCGTAATCGGCGCGCGTGATATGGTGACCGCCGCCGAGGTTTATCCACTCCATTTTTCCGAGCACGTCGCCGAACCTCTCGATGAGCGCATTAAGTGTGCTTTCGAGGTCGTCGGAGTTCTGCTCGCAGAGGGTGTGCATATGCAGACCCGTCACGCCGCGCAGGTCGTCATCGCGGAAGCTGCGCCGCGTGATACCGAGCCTCGAGGCAGGGGAGCAGGGGTCGTATATCTCGTGACCCTCCTGCGTGGAGAATTCGGGGTTCACGCGCAGACCTATCTTCTTCCCCGCCGCGAGCACACGGTCGCGGTAGCGGTCGAGCTGACCGAAGGAGTTGAAGATGATGTGTCCGCAGTACGAGACTATCTCGTCGAACTCGCTCTCGCGGTATGCTGCGGAGAAAACGTGGTTCTCCATGCCCATTTCCTCGAAGCCGAGACGCGCCTCAAAAAGTCCGCTGCAAGCCGTACCGTCGAGGTATTCGCCGATGAGCGGGTAGAGGTGGTAGCAGGAGAAGGCCTTCTGCGCGAGGAGTATCTTCGCGCCCGTTCTTTCGCGGACGCCGCGCAGTATCTCAAGATTGCGGATAAGTGCCGACTCGTCCACTATATAGCAGGGAGTCGGCAGCTTTGAAATATCAAACATATTATTCATCATCACTTGACAAAAAGTCGTTCATGGTTATCTTTACACGCGGCGAGCCGTTCTCGTCGGGGTCGGTCATCTCGACCTTCTCCATGATTATGGGAGCCTTCGGGACAGCCGTTTCGCCGAGGCTGTTCAGTCCGCGCTCGACCTTGATGAAGTCGTCAACGACCTCCATTCCCTCGGTGACCTCGCCGAATGCGGCGTAGCTGCCGTCGAGCGACGAAGCGTAGTTGTCGCTGTAGCAGATGAAGAACTGGCTCGAAGCGCTGTCGGGGTCGTTACCTCGCGCCATCGAGACCACGCCGCGCGTATGCGAGAGCGTGTTGGTTATGCCGTTCGAGGCGAACTCGCCGACGATGGTATCACTGCTTCCGCCCGAGCCGTTGCCGTTGGGGTCGCCTCCCTGCGCCATGAAGCCCTCCACTACGCGGTGGAAGGTCAGCCCGTCGTAGAAGCCCTCATTCACGAGCTCCTCGAAGTTCTCGCAGGTCGCGGGAGCGTCGTCGGGGTGCAGGGTTATGACGATGGTATTTCCCGACTGCACCGCCTTTTCCCTGCTCTCGGAGGTGGAGATGTTCAGCTCCTTGCCGCACCCGCTTACCGTGAGCACAGCCGCCGCGGCAGCAACAGCGATTATCCGCCTGAAGCCGCCGTATATCGCGCCCGCCCGAGTCATACGAACCTCACGGCTGTGCCGTACGCGTAGACGTTGACGATGCTGTTTGAAGCCTCGGAGATGACACACTTGTATCCGACAACAGCGTCTGCATTCACTTTGATAGCCTGCTGTATGAGCTTTCCCTTTGCGACCTGACACGCATTCATGATATTCTCCGTGTAGGAGTCAAGCTCGCCGCCCTGTCCGAAGGCATTCAGTGCGCCGAGACCTTTTGAGAAGTTGATGAGCTGGGAAACAGCTCCGTCAACAAGATCTATCTCCTCGATATTCCTGCCGTTTATTGTATCAGTGGTAACTATAAGCATGGTATCTCTCCTTTATCAGTCGACGAGGACGGGGTCGAAGTCCTCTTCCCACGGGAGTCCCCACTTGTTGAGGGCGTCCATGAACGGGTCGGGGTCGAACTCCTCGATGTTGTAAACGCCCGCGCCGCTCCAAACGCCTGTCATAATGAGCATAGCGCCTATCATAGCGGGTACGCCCGTCGTGTAGGAGATAGCCTGCGAGCCCACCTCGCGGTAGCACTCCTGATGGTCGCATATATTGTAGAGGTAGTAGTTCTTGTCCTTGCCGTCCTTCTTGCCGCGGAAGATACAGCCGATGTTGGTCTTGCCGACAGTCCTCGGACCGAGCGAAGCAGGGTCGGGGAGGACAGCCTTCAGGAACTGGAGCGGTACTATCTCCTTGCCCTCGTACATTATCGGCTCGATGGAGGTCATACCCACGTTCTCGAGGCACTTGAGGTGCGTGAGGTAGCTCTGACCGAAGGTCATGAAGAAGCGTATGCGCTTGATGCCCTTGATGTTGAGCGCGAGCGACTCGAGCTCCTCGTGGTGGAGGAGGTACATATCCTTCTCACCTACGCCCTTGAAGTTGTACACGCGCTTTATCTCCATGGGCTCGGTCTCGACCCACTTGCCGTCCTCGATATAGCTTCCCTTTGCGGAGACCTCGCGGATATTTATCTCGGGGTTGAAGTTGGTAGCGAAGGGGTAGCCGTGGTCGCCGCCGTTGCAGTCGAGGATGTCGATGTAGTTTATCTCGTCGAACTGGTGCTTCATAGCGTATGCGGAGAATACGCCCGTAACGCCCGGGTCGAAGCCGCTTCCGAGGAGAGCCGTGATACCCGCCTCCTTGAAGCGCTCGCGGTAAGCCCACTGCCACTTGTACTCGAACTTAGCCGTGTCGAGCGGCTCGTAGTTGGCAGTGTCCACGTAGTGAGTCTTTGTCGCGAGGCAGGCGTCCATAATGGTGAGGTCCTGATAGGGGAGCGCAAGGTTGAGCACAACGTCGGGCTTGTAGCTGTTGATGAGCGCGATGAGCTCGTCGACGTTGTCAGCGTTGACCTGCGCAGTCTCGATGACGGTCTTGGTGGTGGGCTGGAGCTTCTCCTTGAGCGCGTCGCACTTGGACTTGGTGCGGCTCGCGATCATTATGCCCTCAAATACCTCGCTGTTCTGGCAGCACTTGTGGATAGCCACGGACGCAACTCCGCCGCAGCCGATGATCATACATTTTCCCATTTTTTCTTACTCCTTTGCGTTTATAGTATTA
>JAUMVH010000229.1 GCA_030530245.1 Ruminococcus sp. | reverse complement strand
GTTACGGTAAACGGCGGCACCATCGACATCACTTCCTTTGGCGACGGCATTCAGGCTGAGCAGGAGTTCATCATGAACGACGGCGATCTCACAATCTACACCTATCAGGGAAGCACCTATACCGCGCCCAACACTCAGCAGCCCGCGCAAGGCGGCTGGGGAGGCTGGGGAGGCTTCAATTGGTTCGACGACAGCGGTCACGACCTCGGGCTCGAGTTCAGCTGCAAGGCTGTAAAGACGGGCAGCAGCGAAGCCTCTATCGGCGGAAAGATCACGGTAAACGGCGGAAATATCACTATCGACTCGACTGACGACGCCCTCCACTGCGGCGATACCATGGACATAAACGGCGGAACGATCACAGTCAAGACCGCCGATGACGCGCTCCATTGTGACAAATACCTGAACATCAACGACGGAATTATCAATATTACCGACAGCTACGAGGGACTCGAAGCTATGCGGATCCATATCAAGGGCGGAGATGTCACCGTTTACGGGTTTGACGACCCCATAAATGCAGGCGAAAAGGGCGCGGCAAAGACTATCGACGTCAGCAACGACAACTGCCTTCTTCAGATAGACGGCGGCATTATCCACGCATACGTCACCAACAACCTCGAGGGCGACGCGCTTGACTCCAATGGCAAGATAGTTATAAACGGCGGTGAAATCTACGCCGAGGGCTCGGTCGACGGTCCAGACTCCGCGCTCGATTCCGACGGTGAGATGATAGTCAACGGCGGTCTCGTTGTTGCGACGGGAGGACTCGGCAGAGGCGAGCTTCCCGAGAAGAGCTCGAAACAGAACTCGCTCTACTGGGGGAATTCGCGAGCTTCGTACGCTGCCGGAAGTGTCGTTACGCTTACGGATTCAAGCGGCAGACAGCTCGTCAGCTACACGTCCAAGCAGAGTCTCAAATGCGCGGTCATAAGCTCCCCCGACATCGTAATGGGCGGCAGCTACACCATGTCGGTCAACGGCAATAAAGTCGCAGATTTCACTGTGACCAGCGCTCTGATGACGCAGGGCGACCTGGGAATGGGCGGCTTCTCATGGTAAGCGAATAATAAATAAAGGTCTCACATTAAGTTGCTTCCCTTAGCTGAAAAGTGGGCTACCGTGTCGTAAGCTTACGGCTTATACACGGTTGCCTGCGAATCGGCTAAAGGGACACCCTTTTGTGAGACCTTTTCTTTTCAGATTTTTTCGCTGACCCAAATGGAAGTCCTGTTTTGTATGCGGTCGATGCACTCGTCGAGCGTTATCTCGTCCGCAAAATATGCAAAGGCTTCCTCCCTGACTATCATGTACAGGCTCTCGTCAATGCCCGCATTCCAGCGGTCTACGCGGCTTATGTAGTCGTCGAGGGCGTCGCAGTCCGCTAGCGTGGGAAACTTTGTCTCATATGTCTCGCCCTTGCTCTCGAACGAGGACGGAGCCGACTCCTTCGCGGCGACCCGCTGCTTTATACTCTCATTTGCTTTCAGGTTCATGCAGAAGCCGTGCTGCGTGAAATAGCCGCTCCCCTGCTCATCGCAGCATACCGCGTTCTCCTCCTGCGCTTCCTCGGTGAAGAAGGAGCGGATGAACTGCCACGCGCCCTCCTGCTTGTTCTCGTCGGATGAGGCAAGGATAGAGAAGCTGTAACCGTAAGCGCTGAGAGACGCGCCCTTCCCGTCGCTCGACGGGTAGCCGACGAGAGTCGTCTTCGGCTGACTGCTCCCGAGCTCAAACTGCGCCGTAGGCATATACGCGTCGATAATGCACTGGTAGCAGAATGACGGAGCGCTCAGGTCGTAATCGGTCTTCTGCTGATCGCCGTACTCGAACATATTGCAGAATTCGAGCGCCTTTCTGAAATCGTCGGAATCGAAGCTTACCGTACCGCTCGTCCAGTCGATATAGTTCTCGATACTTCCCGCTATCGTGACATAGAAGGCGTTTTCCTTTGTCCTGCCGCCGAAAATGGTCGCATTATCGGGCATTTCCTCCCAGCGAGCCAGCATCTCGTCGAGCGTCCAGTTCTCCTTTGTGCCGACGTATTCAGCCGCTCCGCCCATAGTCTCGACTCCGTACTGCGTCGGTATCGACATCAGCTTGCCGTTCCGCTCGTTGAGGTCGAGGACGTGACTGTTCAGCGTCGTCCTGTTTATCTCGCTGTCGTTTTCGAGGAAGCCGTTGAGGTCGGCGAACGCCTCTTTGTTCATAAGGTTTATGTAGGTCGTACGATTATGAAAGCTCGCGCTTGTTACGATGTCGATATCCTTCGTATTGATGATATCCTGCACGAGTTCAAAGTCCCGCACATCAATGTCGGTCTGCGGCGAGCCGTCCTCTGCGGACTCAGGGCTGTAATAATCCACGATCTCCACGCGCCAGCCCGTCCCCATCTCATTGAAGCTGTCCACTGCCTTCGTGAGCGGGCTGTCTGCGCCGTTCACGGCAAGGTGTATGACCGTCTCACCCGCGGACTCGCCGCCGCCGTCGGGAGAGGCTGAAACGCTCCCCACGCTCTTCCCCGAGCTGCACGACGCCGTGCTCCCGAGCAGACAGAGACAGGTGCTCCAAATGGCGATATTTCTGATTTTCATAGTTGTTCCTCCGTTTTTGATTTGTATTATACAAGTTACAGTGCAGCTCAGCGCCGTCACGACTTCTCGCTGAGGTAAATGGAAATACGGTTGTCGAGTATCTCCGCCGCCTGCTCGGGAGTCCGCTCGCCCGCAAGCACGGGCTGACACTCCTCCTCGACGATATCGAGCAGTTCATTGGGGAAATAGATGTCTATCTTCGCGCTGAAAATGTAGTCGCGAAGCTTGTCCTTGAGCGCCTGCGGGAGATAGGCTGTTCCGTTGTCGTCATCATTTGCACCTTGAACAGGTCTGTAGATCTTTCGGTTTATCGAGTTGTTATAGCTCTCATCGCGGTCGTAGTCGATATCGAACAGCGATCTTATCGTCGGTATGCCGAGAGTGCCGTCACTTACACTTTTCTCGAGCGGCTTCCTATACTTGACATAGCTGCTGACGAGCTTCCACGCGCTCTCCTTGTCGGAGCAGCCCTTCAGTATGCCGTACGGGCACGTCTGACGGTACCTCCACGCCCTTGCGCTGCTGCCGTCGTTGCTCGGCAGTCCTACAATGGTGAAGTCCTCGAAGTTCAGATATCCGTATGTCTGCCCTGCAAGGCCGCTGTCAAAACCTGTGATCGTGAACGAGGACACGAGCTGCTTATCAAGTGCGCCGCGTGCTTCCTCTTCAAACAAATACTCGTGTATCTGCTGCTCGGACGCGTGCTCGAAGTCAAACTCTCTCATATCCTTGACAGGATGCTCGGCGCAGAAGCGCAGCACGTCCACGAAATTGCTGTCCGAGAAATTGCAGGTGTTGTTCTCGAAGTCGATACATTCGCACGCTATATTTTCGAGCATATATTCCGCGAGCATTTCATCGGCGTCGTCGATGAATGCCATATCCTCGGGCATATCCTCGTAGAACTGCATAGCCTGCTCGGGAGTCCAGTCCGCGTACTCATCCCCCACGAACCTCGTCTTCGCGACCGCGGTGCTGAGGAAGAAGCTGTCAATGACCGCGGGCAGCTCGCCGTCTACGGTCAGCCCCTCGAGCACATTCGGCAGGAAGTCGTCCTTCGTCAGACCACCGTACTCGTCCATAAGCGGGTATAAGTCGGTCATCGCGCCCTTGCGGAT
>JAUMVH010000228.1 GCA_030530245.1 Ruminococcus sp. | reverse complement strand
TACCGTCGCAGATTCCGCAGCAGAGCGCGATGATGTTCTTCAGCGCGCCGCCGAGCTCGCAGCCGATGACGTCGTCGTTGAGGTACAGCCTCAGGAAGCTGTTGCCGAGCTCGGACTGTATGTACTTCGCCGCCTCAGCGTCCTCGGACGCGCAAGCCATAGTCGTGGGCACGCAGCGCGCGACCTCCTCCGCGTGGGAAGGTCCCGACAGCACAACGAGCCTGTCGATGTCGAGCTCCTCCTTGATTACCTCGCTGAGGCGCTTGAGGCTGCCCTCCTCGAGACCCTTGCCCGTGTTCACGACTATCATATGCTCGTCGATGTAGGGCTTTGCCTCCTTGGCAACTCCGCGCACGAACGACGAGGGTATGCCGAATATGAGGATATCGCAGCCCTTTATGCACGAGATATCGCTCGTTAGCACTATCTCATTCGGTATCTGCACTCCCGGGAGCTTCTGCTGATGCTCGCCGTGAGCGCGTATGTCGTCTATCTCGGACTGGAACTTCGACCATACGGTAACGTCATGCTTGCCGCACTGCTTTGCCATAATAGCGATGGCGAGACCGAATCCGCCCGAGCCGAGTATAACTATCTTTGCCATATCAGTACCTCCCCTGCTCAGTCAGCAAACTTTGAACTGAACGAGAACTTCGTCTCCGTGTTGTTGAGCAGACGCTCGATGTTGGTGCGGTGCATCCATATGATGAGGGCTGCCATAGGAAGTGACAGCAGCAGGTACAGGAAGCTCCTGCCGAACGAGCTGCCGTTGACGATGAGCGACATCATGAATACCGCGAGGGGTCCGTACGCCGTCGCCATTATGGACGAGAGCGATACGTACTTCGACAGCGCGAGTATAACTGCGAATATAGCCAGCAGAGCGATGAACACCCTCCAGTCAAGTGCGAGGAAGGAAGCCGCTCCCACGAGCACGCCCTTGCCGCCCTTGAAGCCGTAGTAAACGGGGAAGATGTGACCGATTATCGCGAAAAGCGCCGCGATGTAGCCGATGTAGTGCACGTCGTTATCGGGCAGGAAGCCGACCTTGAGCCAGCCCGCGATGACGCGTGCGAGCGCGACTGCAACTACGCCCTTGAGCACGTCGCCGAGGAGCGTCAGTCCCGCGCAGGCAGGTCCGCAGCAGCGGTAGGTATTGGTAAGACCCGCGTTCCTGCTGCCCATAGTGCGTATGTCCTTGCCTCTGACAAGCTGTACCACGATTATCGAGAAATTGAGGCTGCCGAGCAGATAGCCGATAGCGGCAGCGATTATAAGAGCGATCAACACTTTCATTATTTATCGTTTCCTCCTCTTTCACGGACGATGAAGCGCACAGGCGTTCCCTCGAGACCGAACGTTGAACGTATCTGATTTTCGATGTATCTTCTGTAAGAAAAATGGAAAAGGTCTGCCCTGTTCACGAATGTGACGAACGTGGGCGGCTTGGTCGACGGCTGGGTCATGTAGTATATCTTCAGCCGCCTGCCCTTATCCGAGGGCGGCTGCACCCTTGTAGTAGCATATGCGAGAACGTCGTTGAGCATACCTGTGGATATGCGCATACTGTTCTGCCCGTAGGTATATTTTATGAGCTCGTAGAGCTTGTTTATGCGCTGTCCCGTCTTCGCCGATATGAACACGAACGGCACGTACGACATAAAGCTGAAATCGTTCTCGAGCTTGGTGCGGAACTCCTGCATGGTCTTGTCGTCCTTCTCAACGAGGTCCCACTTGTTGACGGCGACTACGCACGCCTTACCCTGCTCGTGGGCATAGCCCGCGACCTTGGAGTCCTGCTCCGTGAAGCCCTCCGTCGCGTCGAGCATGATAACGCACACGTCCGCGCGGTCGACTGCCATATATGCGCGGAGCACGCTGTAGTGCTCGACCTTGTCCGTCACCTTCGACTTCTTGCGTATGCCCGCGGTGTCGATGAAAACGAATTTGCCGTACTCGTTCTCGATGACGGTATCCGTGGAATCGCGCGTCGTACCCGCGATATCGGAGACGATAACGCGCTCCTCGCCCGCTATCTTGTTTATCAGCGAGGATTTGCCCGCATTCGGCTTGCCTATGACCGCGACCTTTATCATGTCGTCGTCATACTGCTCCTCAGCCGCGTCGGGAAGGTAGTCATATATCGCGTCGAGCATATCGCCCGTTCCGTGGCCGTGCACCGACGATATCGGGAACGGCTCGCCGAGACCGAGGTTGTAGAACTCGTACAGCTCAAGCGGAAGCTCGCCGAGGTTGTCGACCTTGTTTACCGCGAGGACTATGGGCTTGCCGCTCTTGATGAGCATTTCCGATACGGCGTAGTCGTCGGCGGTGACTCCGCACCTTATGTCCGTGACGAAGACGATGACGTCCGCCTTTTCAATTGCGAGCTCTGACTGCCGTCTCATCTGCGCGAGGATAACGTCGTCGCTGTCGGGCTCGATACCTCCCGTATCCACGACCATGAACTCCTTGCCGCGCCACTCGCACTTCGAGTAGATACGGTCGCGCGTAACTCCGGGGGTGTCCTCAACTATGGAGAGGCGCTGACCTATCAGCTTGTTGAACAGCGTGGACTTGCCGACATTCGGGCGTCCGACAACTGCAACTATAGGAAGTGACATAGTTTCACGCTCCTTTCTTCTGTTTATGTTTATTTCACTGAATCTGCTTTTTTGAGGTAATCGGTGAGGTGAGCACCCTCTTCGCTGTTGACACAGAGGAAGATGACGTCCTCGCCGTCGAAATCACCGATGAAGAAGTGGTCGCTGCCGACTATCCTCGTCAGACGCTCGAAGAACGCATTGAGGCTATCCGCGAGGACCTCCTTATCGTGCTCGTCCCTGCCGAAGTTAATCATCTGCCCACGCTTGCCGTTCACGTCGGGGTCGAGGTCTACGCCGATGAAGTTGCCGCCGTCGTCAGTGCATATCGGTATCCACTTAGCGTTGGCGTACTGCCTCTTGATACAGCCCTCGGGCTTGGAGGTGAAGCTGTCCTCCTCGCTGAGTCCGCGGTCCTTGGCGAGCTCCGACCAGTGCCTGACCTCGGAGACAAGCTCGTCGAGGCTCAGGAAGTGGAAGCCGAGTATCATGCCGCAGAGCGCCTCGCCGTCGTCACCATTGTTCGCGAGGTAGAGTTCCTTGAGCTGCATCGGGAAGGATACGCCCACCGCCCTCTCGGCTTCCATGAGCTTGCCGAGAGTCGCACAGCCGTTGAGGGTGTCCTTCAAAAACGGCATCTTCGCGAAAAGCGCCGCTTTATAGCTGCTCCATGCGTTTGACATAAACCTGCTCCTTTCAATGCCTCATTATCATTCTGAGTATGACCGCAAGCAATATATGTGCGGGATAGAATATGTAGAAAAACCACTTCGAGAACGTCGGGAAGTGTCCCTTTTTGCCGCTGTAGAACACCGTCATCAGCAGATACGCCGCGACGAAGTCGAAGATGTGCACGAGCGTCACCTCAAGCTTGATGGGGGCGAAGTCCGTTATCAGCGACGGTACCGACGATACCGCGAGGTATACCGCCCACACGGAGAAGTACCAAATCGCCCTCGCCTTCGGCTTTTCGCGGAAGACGTGAAGTCCGAAGATGATGACAGGTCCGAACAGCATCCACTCCGTCATTATCGCCAGCGAGCCGAGGCAGCAGAGTATCACAAGTGCTATCCTCTGCCACAGCTTGAAGCGGCTCTCCCACGCGCACAGTG
>JAUMVH010000227.1 GCA_030530245.1 Ruminococcus sp. | reverse complement strand
TTTCAAGCTCCCCGACTGGATACGCGACGAAGTGTACAAGGTCAGCCACAGGCAGTACTGCAACGGCTTCTTCTTCGGCAGACCCGATAACTCTCAGTACTACGAGAACAGCGGATATATACGCAATTACGACGTTGTAGCTGTGGTCGACGAGTGCAGGGACGGAACGGTCTACTGCACTCAGCGCAACCGCTTCTTTGCCGGCGATACCGTGGAGCTCCTCGCTCCGTCAAGCAAGCCTGTCGAGTTGAAGCTCGATTCCCTCTTCGACGAGAACGGCGAGCAGATAGAGACTGCGAATCATGCGATGATGAGGTTCAGCTTCCCGTCGAAGATGAGCTTCCCCGCGGGTACAGTTATACGTAAGGCGGTCGACTGATATGGACATTGACGTAACATTCGGACAGCTCCGCGAGGAGGTCCTCCGCGAGGCGTTTGAGCTATGCACAGGCATTTTCGGCGAGTATGTTTCCTTCGAGAACGTGTGCGAGACGTATCGGCTCTGCAAGGACGACAGCAACTACCATTTTATCGTCGGCAAGCACGACGGCAAAATAATCGCCTACGCGACAATGGTGCTCAGCTATAACCTCTTCGACGGCACATATCCGATAGCCACGCTGTGGTACATCTGCGTGCACGAGGACTACAGGCGGCAGGGCGTCGCGAGGGCGCTGTTCCGCGAGATAGACCGTATCGCCGACGAAAACAGCGTGGAGATAATAATGCTCACCTGTGAAAAAGGCAACGCTCAGGCGCACAAGCTTTACAGGTCGCTCGGCTTCTCCGAGGACACCGAAACGCTGTTCCTCAAGAATATCTACGAGCAGTGGGATTAGAGTAAACAAAAAGATGAGGTAAAGCCTCCGCCCAGAGTAGCGGAGGGAACCTCATCTTTTTTTGAGAGCAGCAACAGCCATAGTAGCCGTAGTTGCTCTCAGTGATATTTTATCACGTTTATACCAAAATGTCAACAAAAAAGCACGTCTCAGAAAAACTGAGACGTGCTTGGAGCTGATGATCGGACTTGAACCGACGACCTACGCCTTACCAAGGCGTTGCGCTACCGACTGTGCCACATCAGCACCAACGATATATATTATACAGCATTGTCAGGGCGTTGTCAAGTAAATATTAATATATTTCATTATATTAACTTTATTTCAGCCTTGACATTTACTCTTTTATGTGTTATCATAATGTTATTCTCAAAGACGTTGAACGGACTAAACCCGTGTATCCCCCTTTTCAGAGAGCTGTCGGTCGGTGCGAGACGGCATGGGCGCATGGTGAGCTACTTCCGCGAGTCTCTGCGCTGAACTAACAGTAGGCGCGGACGGGTGTGCCCGTTACAGCTAAATGAGGTCGGTTTATGCCGACGAATCAGGGTGGTACCGCGATAATTCGCCCCTGACGGTCACATGACTGTCAGGGGCTTTTTGTTTAGGAGCGTGACAGCTATGAATAAACGAAAAAGAGACATTATCTTCCTCTTTATTATTACGCTGCCTGTTTCTATAATGACGGTATACTGGTCCGTTTCGGAACAGGACTACGATTTGCTCCCGCTGGCTGTAATCCCGCCGTTGTGCGTTATTCCTGTCATCGGATTGATGCTTCTGAAGGAAAAGCTCGTTCTGGCTTTTGCTCAAAAGATAGATAGCCGCACTGACTCTGACAGACGGCAGGAGGCGCTCGAAAAGTTCGAGACTGATTCTTTCCGTGAGATTGCTGCCGAAACTATGTCCGCAGACCTCAAAAGCGTATATCGCAGGAAATTTGCTCCGCGGTGTTTTCTTCTCGGGGCGCTCTGTATGGCGTTCGCTGCTTTTATAGCTCTTTATCTGGTACTCGATTTGGGCGTGGACATTATGCCATCATTTTTCGATATCATCGCAGGAGTTTTTGCCTGTTTATTTGGGATTTTCGGTATTTCATTTATATTGGAATCGTTGCTCCAGTTTGCAGGCTTCCACGTAAAAAGCTTTGAGAGGAAGTACCACGCGGAGCTTGCTATGATAGAGCGTTCTTATTTGGGCGGAAGAATGATGCTCTCCCCTAATTCGGGGCTTAACATTGGTATCGACTTTATCCTATATCTCTACTGGTATGGCTGTGAATGTATAAGAATTTCCGACGTAAGCCATGCTGAAACGCTGCGTATGCGTACTACCAAACGCGGCAAGGCGGGATTTGTAACTGAGCAGAAATACGAGTATATCGTCGTTATCTACGTAAAAGGACGCGAAAAACCAATCAAGTATGTCGCAAACGAATTGCAGTCGGAATATATCCGCGATGAACTTGCTCGCCGCGGAATTCATGCTATAAAAACCTATAATGAAAAGGAGAAATATCTATGACAACTTTTGAAGAACTCAAACGCAGAGGTCTTCTCGCTCAGCTCACTGACGAGAAGGAGATCGAGGAGCTCGTGAACGCGGGCAAGGCTACGTTCTATATCGGCTTCGACCCGACTGCGGACTCACTACACGTAGGACACTTCATGGCGCTCTGCCTTATGAAGCGCTTACAGATGGCGGGAAACAAGCCTATCGTACTCATCGGCGGCGGTACAGCCATGATCGGCGACCCCTCGGGCAAGACCGATATGCGCAAGATGATGACTCCCGAGACCATTCAGCACAACGTTGACTGCTTCAAGAAGCAGATGAGCCGCTTCATCGACTTCTCCGATGACAAGGCTATCGTTGTCAACAACGCTGACTGGCTCATGAACCTCAACTACATTGAGGTGCTCCGCGAGGTCGGCGCGCAGTTCAGCGTAAACCGTATGCTCACTGCCGAGTGCTACAAGCAGAGGCTCGAGCGCGGTCTTTCGTTCCTCGAATTCAACTACATGATAATGCAGAGCTACGACTTCTACCAGCTCTTCCAGAAGTACGGCTGTAATATGCAGTTCGGCGGCGATGACCAGTGGAGCAATATGCTCGGCGGTACGGAGCTCATACGCCGCAAGCTCGGCAAGGACGCTTACGCTATGACCATCACCCTCCTCCTTAACTCCGAGGGCAAGAAGATGGGCAAGACCGAAAAGGGCGCAGTATGGCTCGACCCCGAGAAGACAACTCCCTACGATTTCTTCCAGTACTGGAGAAATGTCGATGACGCTGATGTTATCAAGTGCCTGAAAATGCTCACATTCGTTCCCGTTGAGCAGATAGAGGAAATGGAGAAGACCATGGAGGGCGCGCAGTTCAACGCTGCCAAGGAGCTTCTCGCGTATGAGCTCACCAAGCTCGTTCACGGCGAGGAGGAAGCAGAGAAGGCTAAGGCGGCGGCGAAGGCTCTGTTCGGCGGAAGCGGCGACAATGAGAATATGCCCGTTGCCGAGATAAGCGCGGCTGACCTCACCGACGGCGCGATGGGTATACTCAATATCCTCGTCAAGGCGGAGCTTGCTCCCTCTATATCGGAGGCTCGCAGACTTGTTCAGCAGGGCGGTATCACCGTCGACGACGTGAAGGTTTCCGACCCAAAGGCCATGATAACCCTCGACAAGGACATCATCGTCCGCAAGGGCAAGAAGGCGTTCAAGAAGGTCGTCGTAAAGTAAAGAATAAAGCCGTATACAGCGATGTATACGGCTTTTTATTATATGCAAAAAGAAAATTTTTATTAAAAGCAAAAATAAAAACTCAGAGAGTATTGAAAAAGAGATTTATTGGGGTTGATTATAACAACTGGACTGAGTTA
>JAUMVH010000226.1 GCA_030530245.1 Ruminococcus sp. | reverse complement strand
GGGCTCTGCCCCGAACCCCGCAGGGGAACACAGTTCCCCTGACCCCATAATCGCGCTGTCGCTCGCTTTGCTCGCTTACTTATTGCGAACGGGTAGTTTGTTCCCGCGATTGTAAGAATCGCGGAAATCTATCACCGCCGCAGAAAAACTACAGCGCGAACTGCCCGCGGGGGCTCCCCGCCGCTGTCGCTCGCGTTGCTCGCTTACTTATTGCAGACGGGTAGTCTGTACCCGCGATTCTTGGATAAATGTAGGGGCGGCGTCCTCGACGCCCCATATTGGAACGACCCGCACACTATGAAAAAGGGCGCAAAATGCGCCCTTTTCGTCTGTCAATCCGCAAATGATACTGTATCCGTCACTGTCATTGTGTCGATGTCCGCGGAGATGAACTTATCGCCCGCGAGCACATAAACGTAGTCACCGATGTAGAGCGCTCTGTCAGCATGAGTGTTGCGCCAATCGGGTTGGCTGATGACCTCGCCGCGCCTTACGAATTCGCCGTCCTCATAGGAGTAGAACACATATGAGTACCTCTCGTAGTATTCATCGTAGTTGTTTACTGCTATCGGGAAGCCGATAAGGTTCTTCTCGGGAGCTATCAGCAGAGCCTTGCGCTCCGCAGTCGCTGCGGAGTATACATAGCCGTTGTACTCGTTTACCCTCGTTATGCCCACCTCTTTGAGGTTATTCGGGTCGGAGTTGTCGAACATAACCAGCTTTACGCCCGAAGTCCTGCCGCCATCGTCTGCGTCAACGCCAAAGCCGAGGAGCAGTCCGTCGTCCCACTTCTGCATATACGTGCTGAAGCCGTTTATCTTGAACTCGTCGAGGATAGTCGGCTCGGTCGGGTCTGAGAGGTCGATAGCGAAGAGCGGGTCGGTCTGACGGTATGTTACGACATAGCCCATATCGCCGCTGAAGCTCACGGACTTGATAGACTCGTTCACTCCGAAATCCTTTATCCTGCCGACGGTGTTCATATCCATATCGAGGACTGTCAGCGCGTTGCTGCGCTCCGTGTAGGAGGGCTCGTCAGCGCCGAAAAATCCGCCGATTATCGTGCTGTTGTCGTGGTACTTGTTGATAGTGGTCGCAATGCGGAAGTAGCCGTCGTACTCGCTCATCGAGAACTGGTTGAGCACGTAGCCCTCGACTGTTCCCGAAGCCATGGGCTCGATAGTGCCGCCGCCGACCGCGATACGCGTAACATCGGAGTCGCCGCCATCGTACACTGCCGCGTAGATGTTGTCCGCGGAGCTGTATATCGTGCCGCTGAAGCCCGCGAGCGCCTTGCTGTCAACTACCGTGAAATCGCCCGTCTCGCTGAAGTCGATACCGCTTATCACGGTGTAGCTGAGCAGAGTCTTCGCGTCGGGAGGAGTTATGGGCATGAGCACGTCGTCGGGAGGCAGGCACTCCACCTCGCCGTCAACTCCGCAGCAGGGAATGTATCTCTCGATATTCTCCGAGCTCTCGACGCTCTTGAAATCGACCGTGTTATAGTTGGAGATGAGATACATACAGCCGTCGGGAGCTATGCGCACATCGTTATAGTAGCCGTCCTGAAAATACGTGCCGATGAGCTCGGGCTCATCGCCGATGGTATATGCCGACACGAATGTGCTGTCGACGGGAGCGTGATACGTGCCCTCATCGTCGATGTAGTAGCCGTTTTCCGAATAGTAGGCTTTTCCGCCGTCACTGACCGTACCTATGACCTCTATCATATCGTTGTAGATGTACATATCATACACATAAACGTCGAAGTATTCCCCGTCGCCGAATGCACTGAGGTCGGGGGTGAGGTCGAGCTTCTTCGAGTCGGTGAACTCGCCGTCCTTCACTGACGCTATATCGAGCACGGGAGTTCCGCGGTAGTAGGAGCTGTAGCGCTCCGCCTCATCGTCGAAGTAATCACCGTACACATAGTCGTTCCACACGTAGTAGATGTTCCTGCCGTCTGTCTTAGCGATGTCAGCCTCGCGGACGCCCTCCTCCTGATCGTAGGTCTCGGAGTATTCGGGAGTTTCCTCCGCTGTGCCGCTCGTAGTGAGCCCGAGCTCGCCGTTGTATTCCTCTGCCTCTTCTACGGCTGCGTCAGCGATCGCCGACTCCTCCACAGCAGTTTCGGTCTTGAAGCCGCCTGTGATAAAGCCGCTCTTGCGCTGGTTTCTTTTCTGCTGTCTCTCGTACTTCTTTGACGACGTTTTCATAAGCTCGTATACTTCCTCGTAGCTCTCCGCGCCGTTCATGTACGGAGCCTCTACGCGCTTGCCCTCGACCTTGGTCACGCCTCTGCCGTCGGGCTCGCTCACGGACGTGCCGCTGCCGCCGTTTTTGCGCTCCTTCATCAGATGAGCCGTGCCCGCGTACGAGCCCGCAAGCACCGCACACGCCGCCGCTCCCGCGGCTATCCTGCCCGCCACGGATATGCCGCTCCGCTTCTTCTTCGGAGCCTTCTCGTCGAGCATTACCTTTATGTTCTCGGGGCTGAGCTCCTCGGGAACTTCTTCGCTTCTGAGCATTTCTCTCAGCTTCTCATCGTTCTCTTTCATAGTGCATCACCTTTCCGTTATCCGCAAATTCGGACATTATGTACCCGACAGCTCGAGCCTGAGCCGCTCCTTGATACGCGACAGCCGCGAGCGCACGGTTGCGGGATTCATACCGCAAATCTGTGCTATCTCGTCGCCTGTGTAGCCCTCGAGAGCCGACATCGACAGTATCAGCCGCGACTGCGGGCCGAGGCGCTCTACCGCCTCCCTCAGCTCGACGTTCTCGTAGTCGAATTCGTCCTCGGGGAGCTCCTCGTCCTTGAGCTCGGCGGTGTTCGCGAAGTACTCCCTCTGCTTTCGCTTTATCTTCGCGGAGAGTATCTTCATTATCCATCCGCGGAAAGCCTTCTCGTCCTTCAGCTTACCGATAGTGCAGAACGCGTCGAGCACGGTGTCGCTGACGACATCGCACGCGTCGTGGGAGCTCCTCAGACTGTACAGAGCAATGTGGTACAAGTCCTTATATACCAAAGAATAGAGCCGCGCGAAGGCTTCGCTGTCGCCTTTTCTCGCGAGCTTCACATCTGTGGAGAAATCATTCATACGAATCCCTCCTTTGAATCGATTCGCTAATAAGGTGTCGGGGAAGGCAGAAATTGTTGCACCCGAAAATAAAATTTGGCTATATGCACAAACAGCTATCTTTGCTTTTGGTACATATAGCCAATAAAAAGGAAACTAATCATTCTCGTTTTGCCGCCCACCGAAAGCAGACTTCACCGTTTGTACAGAGTAAGCGAGCTTGCGAGCGGCAACGGAATTCGGGTTCAAAGGGACTGCGTCCCTTTGCGGGGTTCGGGGCAGAGCCCCGACGGATTCCAAAGGCAGAGCCTTTGGCGGGTCAAGGGCAGAGCCCTTGTCTCAGCTGTTCGCGCGTCCGAGGAAAGCCGCGCCGATGATACCTGCGTCGTTGCCGAGCTCGGCTATCACTATCTTCGTGTTCTTCGGCGAATTGCGGGTGTAGACCTCCTTCTCCACGAGCGCCTTCATCGGCAGGAGAAGCGGGTCGCCCTCGTTGCATACGCCGCCGCCTATGCAGAGCACGTCGGGCTGGAAGATGTTGATAGTGTTCGTGATACCCGCCGCGAGGTACTTTATGTACTTGTCAACGACTGCCTTCGCGTAGATGTCGCCCGCTCTCATGCAGTCGAACGAGGTGCGCGCT
>JAUMVH010000225.1 GCA_030530245.1 Ruminococcus sp. | reverse complement strand
AACAGAGTTGCATATAGCATTGCCAGCCAAATCAAAGATTTGGGGCACTGCTTAACTGTGCGCCCCTACAAAGCATTTTTTACATGGGACGCCGAGGGCGGCGTCCCCTACAGAATTGAACAAAGCTAAGAAAGAAGCGATAAATTGAACAGACTTCTCATACTCATAGGAAAGATAATAGTCGGCGTCCTGCACCTGTTCGGGCGCAACGCGGGCAACCTCCCCGGCATTGTCCTTTGGCACCTCACGGGCGGAAAATGCTGTAAGATGTTCAGGGTCGACTGCCCGATAATCGCCGTCACGGGCACCAACGGCAAGACCTCCGTCACCAACTGCGTGGCTCAGCTCTTCGAGCAGAGCGGCAAGAAGATAATCATCAACAAGGAGGGCAACAACCTCGATACGGGTATATGCTCGCTCCTGCTGCGATACTGCGACGGTGCGGGCAGAGTCGACGCGGACTACCTTATCCTCGAGACGGACGAGAGCCACGTCCCCGTGGTGTACTCGCAGCTCAGGCTCGAGACGCTCGTCGTGCTCGACTTCTTCCGCGACCAGCTCGACCGCAACGGCGAGATGGAGACGCTCATTCAGAAGATAAACGGCTTCTGCAAGACCTTCGGCGGCAACCTCATCCTCAACGGCGACGACCCCAACACCGCCCGTCTCGGCAGAGCCAACCCCGACAGCAAAAACGTCAAATACTTCCGCGCCGAGCGCTACGCCTTCGCGACCAAGAAGATTTTCGAGGCGTCCGAGGGCAGGTTCTGCCCGTTCTGCGGCGAGCCGCTCGTGTACGACTTCTACCAGTACTCGCACATCGGCAGATTCGCCTGCCCCAAGTGCGGCTTCGGCAACTGCGAGACGTACATCTCCGCGAGCGGCATAGACCTCGAAAAGCCCGTATTCACGGCTGACGGACACGAGTACTCGCCCAAGCTCAACAGCATCTACAACGTCTACAATATGACTGCGGTCGCGGCGGTCGCGAAGCTCTACGGCATCGCGCAGGACGTCACCGACAACGTCATCTCCAACTACACCGTCAACAACGGACGCATGGAGACCTTCACCCTCGGCGACAGGCTCACTACCCTCAACCTCGCGAAAAATCCCGTCGGAGCCAATATGACTCTCCGCGTGATGAACGAGATGAAGGGCGAGAAGGAGCTCCTGTTCGTGCTCAACGACAACGTCGCGGACGGTCTCGACGTGTCATGGATATGGGACATCAACTTCAGCATTTTCGAGCGCGTCACCCGCGTAGTTACGTCGGGTACGCGCGCGTATGACATCGCTGTGCGTATCAAGTGCTCGGGCTATGACCCCGCGAATATCGTGGTGCGGCCCGACCTCGACGAGGCTGTGGCGGAGCTCGCCTCCACGGAGGGACGCAAGTTCGTTATCGCGAACTACACCGCCGTACAGCCCACACGCGCTGCGCTGAAGCGCTATATTTCGAGCCATGGAGGTAAGTGCGATGAGTGAGATAAAAGTGCTCCATATGTACGCGGATATGCTCGACCTCTACGGCGACGGCGGCAATATGGAGATATTGAAGTACCGCTGCGAAAAGCGCGGTATAACGTGCGTTGTCGACACCTACTCCATCGACTCGCCCATGCCCGATTTCAGCAGCTATGACGTCATCTACATCGGCGGCGGCGCTGACCTCGAGCAGCAGCATATCTCCGCCGACCTCCTCAAGTGCAGGGACGGCATAAAAGCTGCCTACGATGGCGGGACCTTCCTCTTCCTCATCTGCGGAGGCTACCAGCTCATGGGCAAATACTACCGCGACGCCGACGGCAACGATATCGCGGGGCTCGGGCTGTTCGACTACTACACCGTCGCTCCCGCGAGCCGCAAAATGCGCTGTATCGGCAATGTCGTGATACGCACAACCTTCACGGGCAAGACTGTGGACGTGGTCGGCTTCGAGAACCACGGCGGTCAGACTCAGGACGTGAAAACGCCGCTCGGCGAGGTGCTATGCGGCAACGGCAACTGCTCGAAAAGCAAGTACGAGGGCTACTTCGAGAAGAACGTCATCGCGACGTATATGCACGGTCCGTGTCTCGCGAAAAACCCCGAGCTCTCGGACTATATCATCGGCTACTCCCTCGACCGCAGGAGCGGCGAGCACACCGAGCTTATGCCGCTCGACGATAAGCTCGAGCACGACTGCCGCCGCGTTATGACCGAGCGGCTGCTGAAAAAATAAACTCATGGAGACAATATGAAAAAGTACAGACTTGCAACCATTACTGCTGCGGCTCTGCTGCTGACGGGCTGCGGAAAAAGCGTCGGGGCGGACGAGGAGGCAACTACCTCCGCCGCCACGACCACGACTGCAACAGTGCAGACTACCGCCGCGACCACCACGGCAACTACCGTGACGACCACAAAGAAGATAAGCACCGATATCCCCGATTCGGTGGTGCTCGACTCCGTGGCGGAGGTCGAGGTATACTCCAAGACGACCATAGCGGAGCTCATCACCGATAACAACGTAAAGCTCACCGCTCCCGCTGACATCATCGACACCGACGGGCTCGGCGAGAAAAAAGCCAAGGTCAGCTTCCAGTACGAGGGCAGCCTCTACGAGAAGGAGGTCGCCTACAACGTCGTGGACACAACTCCCCCGCTCATTCTCAACTCGGGCTGGGAGCCCTATGCCAAGGTCGGCGAGCCCTTCAACATCGACAGGATAATCGGCTACGTCGATAACTACGACCGCGCTCCCACGGTGACATATTCGGGCGAGGTCGATACCTCCGAGGTGGGCAGGGCTGACCTCGCTGTCACAGTCACCGACAGCTCGGGCAACTCCACAGACTTCGACCTCACGGTGCTCATACTCAACGAAATTCCGCGCCCCGAGGACAACAACGCGCGCGTGGCTTACTCCGACTTCATCGACACCTACAGCTACTACGACGATATCAGCTACGGCATTGACGTCTCAGCGTGGCAGACCAATGTCGACTACAACGCCGTAAAGGACGAGGGCTGCGAATTCGTGCTCATGCGTATGGGCTACTATTACAGGGACGAGCCCGTCATGGACGACTACTACAGGCAGAATATGGAAAACGCCTCAGCGGCGGGACTCGACGTCGGCGTGTACTTCTACTCCGCCGACAACACCGAGGAGGGCGCCCGCGAGCACGCCCGCTGGATAATCGAGCAGCTCGACGGCAGACAGCTCGACTTCCCCATCGCCTTCGACTGGGAGGAGTGGGCTACCTTCCAAGAGTACGGCATGAATATCCGCGACCTCAACAACGTCTTCGAGGCGTTCGCGGACGAGTGCGAGAAGCACGGCTATTCTGCCATGCTCTACAGCAGCAAGAACTTCCTCAACAACTTCTGGGAAAACCGCGGCAATCACCCCGTTTGGCTCGCGCACTACGTCGACGAGACCGACTACGAGGGCTCCTTCGCGATATGGCAGGCGAGCGCCTACGGGCGCATTGACGGCATTGCGGGCGATGTCGATATGAACATCCGCTTCAACTCGGTGCCGCTTGAATAAAATGCAAATTCATGATAAAGGGTGAAATGAAATGAACAGGAAAAGAATCATGCTTTCCGCGATGTCTGCGGCGGTACTGCTCGCGGCGCTCGGCTCGTGCGGTACAGTCGTGGAGCGCGCGGGCACGGAGGAGACCGTAGCGGCACTCGCTCCGAACACGACCGCGGCTTCGACCGAGTCCGCCGAGGGCGAGGCTGCGGCCTCCGAGA
>JAUMVH010000224.1:3048-3777 GCA_030530245.1 Ruminococcus sp. | reverse complement strand
GGGGACCGCCTGCGGGGGGACCGCCCGAGGGAACTCCCGCTATCTTGAATGAGAGCATCATGAACAGGGGAGTCACGATGAGTATGATGATGAATGCCACGACAAGGCTCAGTACGAGCGAGCCGAGGAACATCACGATAAACGGCGGGAGCTCCGCCTGTCCGCCGCTCATTTTGTTTGCCATGAAGCGGACGAGTATTATCATTGCGAGGGTGATGACGGGGGTGTAAATGAGGTCGGAGACGAGCGCGTCTACGAGCTTTGCGCCGATACTGCGCGGCTTCATGTTCTTGGTGATAGCTGTGGATATCCTGCGCATGGGCACGATAAAGCCGATGATAAGGCTGATGAGCGCGCTCACGGCAAAGCTGACGATGAAAATTATCGGCTTGAAGCCGCCCTCTGCGCGGAGGTTGCCGAGGAGCGAGAGGCAGAAGCTCAGCGTCACGCCCATGAATACGCTCATAAGAATGCCTACAGTTTTCATTTTCTTTTCCATAAAGTCACATCCCTTTTACAATTCGTAATTCGTAATGCGTTATTAGCGGTGTCTGCTTCGCAGACTTTTTTAGATTTGTCGCCGTAAGGCGACACCGCAAGCTAACGGCTAATGGCTAACAGCTGATAGCTCTATTTAAGGACATTGAGCCTCTCGATGTTGATGTCCTCCGTGCCCGTCATCTGACAGCCCTTCTCCTTCGCGTACCTGATGTACTCGATTATCTCGGG
>JAUMVH010000224.1:0-3029 GCA_030530245.1 Ruminococcus sp. | reverse complement strand
CCGTGCAGACCTTGCCCGCGGACTCACCGAGCGGCACCGATACTTTGTCTGCGTAGAACGCCTTCCTCGGAGCCTCGGAGACTACGGGGGCGATGTACTCGTGGCTGAGCATATCCGCGCCCGACCTGCCGAAGCGCCGCTTTATCTCGGACATCGCGCTGATGAGGCGCTCGATGTCGCGCTTTCTGTCGCCGACGGAGATGTACGCGAGTATATTTCCGATGTCGCCGAACTCTATCTGTATATCGTATTCGTCGCGGAGCAGGTCGTATACCTCAATTCCCGCAAGTCCTACGGGAAGCGTGAACACGCTCAGCTTCGAGACGTCGAAATCGTAGATACTGTCGCCGTTTATCAGCTCGCGCGAGTAGGCGTAATAGCCGCCGATGTCGTTTATCTCGGAGCGTGCGTACTCCGCCATCTCGACCGTTTTCGCGAATATCTCCCTGCCGCTGAGAGCAAGCCTTTTCCGCGATATATCGAGGCTCGAGAGGAGCAGGTACGATGCGCTCGTGGTCTGCGTGAGGTTTATCACCTGACGCATATAGTCGGCGTTGACGCGCTCGCCCATCAGCAGGAACGAGCTCTGCGTGAGGCTTCCGCCCGACTTGTGCATACTTACCGAGGCTATGTCGGCTCCCGCCGCCATAGCCGTTACGGGGAAGCTGTCGCCGAAGTAGAAGTGCGTGCCGTGAGCCTCGTCTACGAGCACGAGCATACCGTGCGCGTGGGCGAGCTCCGTGATACGGCGGAGGTCGGAGCATATGCCGTAATACGTCGGATTGTTGACCATTATCGCCTTGGCATCGGGGTTCTCGCGGATAGCCTGCTCGACCTGCGCTACCGACATTCCCAGCGCGATACCGAGCTGCTTGTTCACGTCGGGGTTGACGTAGACGGGGACTGCTCCCGTGAGAATGAGCGCGTTAATCGCGCTCCTATGGACGTTTCGCGGCATGATTATCTTGTCGCCTTCCTTGCAGGCGTACATTATCATGCTCTGCACCGCGGAGGTCGTGCCTCCGACCATAAAGAAGGCGTTTGCGGCGCCGAATGCCTGTGCCGCGAGCATTTCCGCGTCCTTTATCACCGAGACGGGGTGGCAGAGGTTGTCGAGCGGCTTCATCGAGTTGACATCGACGTTCATGCAGTCCTCGCCGAGAAATTCGGTAAGCTCCATATTGCCGCGCCCGCGCTTGTGCCCCGGGACGTCGAAGGGGACTACCCTCATTCGCCTGAAGCGGCGGAGTGCCTCATATATCGGAGCGTTTACCTGTGTGAGCTCAGTCATTTCCGTACACGTTCCTTCCGCTGAATATTTCTATCATTTCCTTCCTGAGAGCGTTAGTGATGTCGAGGCGGCTTCTCGGAGGGAGCTCGTGGACGTCGGTATTGAACAGGTAATTCTGCAGTATTATGTCCTTTATGAGCATTTTCGTGTGGAACATATTTGCCTGATATACGTTGATATCGACAGCGTCGTACTTGTCGAGTATGGACGTGTCGATGTAGTTCTGTATCGAGGTGATGTCGTGGTCGATGAAGAGCTTCTCGCCGTCGAGGTTGCGCGTGAAGCCGCGCACACGGTAGTCCATCGTGATGATGTCGGAGTCGAAGCTCCCGATGAGGTAGTCGAGCGCTGTGAGCGGCGTTATCTTGCCGCAGGTCGCGACGTCGATATCTACGCGGAAGGTCGCGATGCTCGTATCGGGGTGGTACTCGGGGTAGGTGTGCACCGTTACGTGGCTCTTGTCGAGGTGAGCCACTATCTCATTTCCGCCCGCGGGTATCATCGTGTCGTCCGCGATAAGGAAGGTCGCGGAGGCTCCCTGCGGGTCGTAGTCCTGACGCGAAACGCTCAGCACCTGCGCGCCTATCATCTCCGTGAGGTGGGTCATGATATCGGTGATACGCTCGGAGTTGTACACCTCGTCGACGTATGCGATATATTCGAGCTGAGCCTTCGGGGTCTTGGCGTAACAGACGTCGTAGATGTTGAAGCTCAGGGACTTTGTAAGATTATTGAAGCCGTAAAGCTTGAGTTTGTTTTCCATATTACACACCTCAGAATTAAAAAAACGTACAGACCTTTCAGCCTGTACGTGTATGAAATCATAGCATAAAGCATAGTAACTTCAAGTGGTTTCAGAGTCTATATAAGCAAAGATACCTTTTACTACTCTTATTGACCTTTCACAAGCTGATAAAACTTATAAAAACAATAAGGCAACAGAAGTTGCCAGCCGAAAAACTCGTTCGGCGGTCGGCATTTGACCCGCTGTCCGTATGGCGTTTATCTCCCGAGTGGGGAGAGGTCAAAAATCTTGCTCTGAAACCGAAGCTTCGCTGCAATTTTATTCATTTTAACATAAAATGAGATTTTTGTCAATAGAAAAGCCGTCACCTTGGCAAATTATTTTTTACAGCGTCCTGATGAAAGCTATGACGAGAAAGGCGAGAAGTCCCGCCTGCCATGCCAGTCCTGCGACGTTTACTGCCCAGAAGTACCAGTGCTTGGTCTTGTGGCGGAAGAGCTTCATTCCCGCGAGAGCTCCCAACGCTCCGCCGAAGAAGCCGAAGCCGAGCAGGGTAGCCTCCTTGATGCGCCATTTCTTCTTCTCGGCTTTCACCTTGTCCGCCTTGTAGAGAATCAGCGCGATGAGCGACATCACCGCGAAAAACGCCGCCGCTCCTATGAGTATGTACTTTTCCATATTAGTCCTCCTGTTCGCTTAGGCTGAAATCTGTGTCGAGCGTGCAATAGAGCTCGTATTCGGGGAAGGCTTCGCGTACGCGGCGCACCACCTCGTCATATACGGCGTTCCTGTCGGCGGCGTCGAAGCTGACGATGATATCGAACTGTATCCGCTTCTGCTCCTCGTCGAGGTAGAAGCCGTGCGCCTCAAGCACGTGCTCCACCGACATCGCGATGTCGTATATCTGACCGCGTACAGCCTTTTCGCGTCCGTCGAGCTCGCTGTAGGTGTATACGCTCAGCGCTGTGAGGATTATGCCGTGGCGGACATACA
>JAUMVH010000223.1 GCA_030530245.1 Ruminococcus sp. | reverse complement strand
AGCTGCGGCAGTGAGTGCCGCGATTGTAAGATAATTCGTGATAATTGCTGCCCGCTTCGGGCATAATAACCCCGAGGTGAGAATATGACACGCAACGAACGCGAAAAGCTCCCGATACCCTCGGGACTGCGCGAAAACATTGCTACGATAAAGGAGCTCTCGGGCGGCTCGTCGGACGTGCTCATCAACGAGTTCACGACGGGCGGGATAGCCTGCGCGCTGATTTGCTGCGAGGGCATGGTCTCGTCGCAGACCGCCGCCGAGCTGATACTCGGTCCCGTGACGGGGATTGCTCCGCAGGCGGACGCCGCCGCGCTCTTCCGCTATATACAGACGAATCTGCTGCTCTCGACCGACCGCCCCGAGGCGCACGACTACGACACGCTCTTCCGCCTGCTCAACTCGGGCTTCGCGGTGCTCATCGCGGAGGGAGCCGCCCGCGCGCTCGCATTCGGAGTGCAGGGCTACGCCTCGCGCGGTGTGCAGGAGCCCTCGGGCGAGGGCAACATCATGGGCAGCCACGAGGGCTTCACAGAGACCGTCCGCGCGAATATGTCGCTGATAAGGCGGCGGCTGAAGTCGCCCGAGCTCGTCATGGAGCTGTCGGTCAAGGGCGAGCGCAGCCGCACCGACGTCTGCCTGTGCTATATGCGCGACCGCGTGCCCGAGCGCCTGCTCGACCGCATACGCCGCTCGCTCGGCGGGATAAGGCTCGAGTCGGTGCTCTCGACGGGCTATATCCGCCCATTCCTCGAGAAGCGGAGCTTTGAGCTGTTCAGCTCCACGGGCGTGACCGAGCGCCCCGACGTGCTCTGCTCGAAGCTGATAGAGGGCAGGGTAGCCATTCTCGTGGACGGCGTGCCTTACGCGATAGTGGTGCCGCGCCTGCTCTGCGAGAGCTTCCACACGCTCGACGACTACGCCTACAAGCCGTACTACGCTGTATTCGGGAGGTGGCTGAGGTACGCGGCATTCCTCATCGCGGTGCTGCTCCCCGCCGTGTACACCGCCATAGTCATGCACCACCCCGAGCTCCTCAACAGCACGCTCCTCATGCTGCTCGCGGAGGCGGAAAAGGACGCGCCGCTGCCGATACTTGCGGAGTCACTCATCGTGCTGCTGATGTACGAGATGATACGCGAGGCGGGCATACGCCTGCCCAAGCCCGTCGGCGGCGCGGTGAGCATAATCAGCGGGCTCATCATCGGCGACGCGGCGGTGAAGTCGGGGCTCGTGAGCACGCCGCTCCTCACGATGACGGCACTTGCGGTACTCGGCGGACTCGTCGTACCCGACCTCGCGCCGCAGGTGACCGTGCTGAGGCTCGCATTCCTCGTGGCGGGCGGTATCATGGGCGTTTTCGGGATAAGCCTGCTCGCGTGCGCGGTGCTGACGAATGTCTGCGCGACCGAGGACTACGGCTTCCCGTTCACAGCTCCGCTGTCGCCGTTCACGGCGGCGGGGACGGGCGACACGGCGGTGCGGCTCGGTATGCGGAAGATGCTTCGCCGCGGCTTCACGGTGGAGGCTTACCATGAATAGGATAAGCAGGCTCCAGCTCGCGGCACTGCTGCTCATCGGGGACGCGTTCGCGCTGTTCTGTCAGCACGGCAGGATATGCGTGATGACGGCGGTCGGCTTCGCCGCGGGGAGCCTTATACAGCTCTTCCTCGCACTTCCGCTCGCGAGGCTTTACGACCGCGGAAAAACGCTCGCGGACTGCGGCACAGCGGTGCGTGCGCTGCTGCTCGCGTTCGTGCTGATGTGGGGCGGGACGCTCTTTGCCATGCTGTGGCAGACGAGCTCCGTCATCTATATCCCCTACGAGGGCTCGGGGCTATGGGGCAGGCTGCTCACGGGCGGACTCATTGCGGTGGTGTGCGTGTATGTCTCCTCCTCGGGGATAAAGGCGCTCGCGCGGTCGGCGGTCATAGCAGCGGGACTGGGAGCGGTCTGCGTGGCGGTGGTAGTCGTCAGCGCGGGGCTACAGTCCGATATGGGCAATCTTATCCGCCCTGCGGGCAGCGACCTCCCGCGCGAGCTGATACGCGGTTTCGGAGCGAGCGGCGGGCTCGGGAGCTTCGCCGTCCTGCTCGGCTTTACCCATGGCGACAGGACCGACGCCGCCGCGCTCTATTTCACCTGCAAGGCGGTGCTCTCGTTCGTGGTGCTGTTCACGGCGGTCATGGTGACGGGCGGGATAATGGACGTGCTCGATTTCCCCGTAACATCGGCGGCACAGCTCTCGCAGCCCTTCCCCGTTCAGCGCACGGACTCGCTGTTCCTGACGGTGTTCTCGGTGTTTGCGGTGTATGCGGCGGCGGTGCAGGCTTCGGCGGCGGAGTACCTCGCCGCGCTGACCGTGCCGCGTCTGCGGAGGTTCCGATGTACGCTCGCGCTCGCGGTGATGGTAGCGGTCGGAGCGCTCATCGGCAGCCCGTCCGAGCACGCGGGAGCCTACGCTGCGGCGGTGCTTGCGGCTCTGCTCATAGTACCCGCGGAAGCGATTATCAGGGGAGGTGTTCGCAGGCATGAAAAGGCTTAGATTCGCACCATTGTTGCTCGCGGCGGGGCTGCTCACGGGCTGCGCCTCGGACGGCAGCGTCAGCAACAAGAGCTACCTGCGCGCCGCGGTCATAGGCAGGGACAGCGTGACGCTCGCCTTCTTCTCGGAGGAGGACGAGGTCGTGACAGTCGCCGCAGATTCGCCCGAGGCGGCACGCACGGCGGCGGAGCTCGCGGGCGGTCACAGCATATTCACGGGCTACACGGAGCTGATAATCCTCGACGGCTGCGACAGTGCCGCAACGCTCGATTTTATGCTGAACGAGTGGCGGGTGTCGCCGTCGTGTATCGTAGCCTGTCCAGTCGGGGACGGCGCGGCGCTCCTCGCCGACAGGGGAGCGGACGAGCTTGAGGGAGCGGTGAAGGTCGCGCAGTCACAGGAGCTTATCGGCAGGTGCGACATCGTGACCGTGCTCGGCGGACTGCTCGGCGACGGCAAGGCGGCAGAGGTGCCCGCGCTCTCGCGGGAGGGCTTTGTCGGGACAAGTGAGATTCGGGATCAGTGGTAAAATGTTGTAGGGGGCGATGCCCACATCGCCCCGTTAATTCTGTCAGATTCGGCGGGCGGATGTGGGCATCCGCCCCTACAGCCGTGAAAATAAGGAGGATACATATGAAAACAGCAACCAATTGCGAGACCTGCACCAACTACGTCTACGACGAGGACTGCGACTGCTATGTATGCATGGTCGACCTCGACGAGGACGAGATGGCGCGCTTCATACAGGGCACGAACTACGCCTGCCCGTACTACCGCCTCGACGACGAGTACGGGGTAGTCCGCCATCAGAACTGACACCGCGTATTCATTCTTTCCGTTTATCCTGCATATATATTATTGTCCGCAGAATAGACGAAGGAGTGATGCACTTGAAAATACCACCCGCTCAGCGGGCAGTCACACTCGGACGGTACATACTCGAGAACAGGACGACCGTCCGCGCCGCTGCAAAGCAGTTCGGCATATCCAAGAGCACGGTGCACAAGGACGTCAGCGAGCGGCTGAAAAAGGAAGACCCCGATATCACATTGGGGGCGGAGGAGAGGCAGATCGGCGGACTGGGCATTTTCCTCGTCAAGAAAAACATGGACGCCGTCAGCTACCGCTATGAAGACGGTAAAAACATTTTCACCATGCAGAAGGCGATTGCCTGACATTATACCAATCATAATGATACCGGCCTCAACGCCGGTATTTTTTCTTTTTATTGAATATTT
>JAUMVH010000222.1 GCA_030530245.1 Ruminococcus sp. | reverse complement strand
CGTTATTCTTTGGACTTTTCAGTTTTGTCTTCGTCGGAGTCGTCGAGTATCTTCTCGTAGCTCTCCTCCTCGAGGCGTTCACGCTCCGCCTTCTTCGCCGCTGACGAAGCGCCCTTCCTGCCCTTCGCCATCAGCACCACCGCGAGCACTATCACCGCGAGTACCAGTGCCGCCGCTATGATGAGGAACGCATACCGCTTCAGGCTCTTGTCGACGTAGGTGTAGCTGAGCTTGTTCGAGCGCGCGTAGCTCTCGCCCGCGCTGCCCGAGAATACGCTCATCTTGAACGAATCGAGCTTGGAGTAGTTCTCGCCCGACTCGTCAAGCTCGTAGCCGAACGCGTGCGCGCTGACATTGCTCGCACTCTTCGGCACGATGACCTGCTCGAGCTTGGGACAGTCGAGGAATGCGCCCTCGCCTATCGTGGACACGCCCTCGGGAATGACCGCCTTCGACAGCGATGTACAGTCGAGGAAGGCGCCGTCTCCGATAGAGTCGAGCGTTATCGGGAAATCGACCGATTCAAGTGCCGTGCAGTACTTGAACGCAATGGGCGCGATATTTGTCAGACCCGCCGAGAAATCCACCTTTTTGAGGCTCGTGCAGTAGCTGAACGCGCTCTCGCCGATGTCGGTCACGGACGAGGGGAGGTACAGCTCCGTCATTCTCACGCACACCGAGAACGCGCCCGGTTCGATGTACTTGACCTCGTTCCTGATGTAGACCTCGCCGCTGAGCTCGGTCGAGGCGCGGTAGATGTTCTCCTTGCTGTTGTTGTAGAGTATGCCGTCCTCGAACACGAACGCGCCGCATTTCGAGGAGTCGATATCGGTGATGCTGCTGCACTGCGCGAATGCCATAGCTCCTATCGAGCTGAGCTCTCCGGGGAGCTTCACGCTTTTGAGCAGCGAGCAGTTATAGAACGCGTAATTGCCTATCGAGCTCACCTTGTCGGGTATCTCGACCGATTCGAGATGGGTGCAGCCCATGAACGTGCTGGCTTTGAGCTCGGTGATACGGCTCGGGAGCGTCACCTTCTCGAGCGAGGTGCAGCCGATAAAGGCGCTGCTGCCTATGCTCGTGATGGTATCGGGGATAGTCAGCTCCTCGATGTAGTGGCAGTTCTGGAACGCGTTGTCAGCGATAGCGGTCACAGCGTAGCCGTTGCGTATCTCGGGTATCTCGGTGAGTATCGAGGTCGGGTCGCAGGCGGTTATGGTGTAGGTGCCGTTCACGAGCTCGTAGGTGAAGTTTCCGTCGTGGAGGGACTCGCCGAGCTCGGAGTTGTCGACTGCCGCGAACGCGGGGAAGCTCCCGAGCGTGCCCGCGAATATGACGGTGCACAGCGCCGCCGCCGCGAGCTTAGTTATCCTCTTCGTCAGCTTCATCGTCTGCCTCCTCTTCCTCGGACTTGGCGGGAGCCTTCTTAGCGGGCTTGGAAGCCTTTTTCTTCTTCACGGACCTGCCTGTGAAGACTCCTATGACAGCGAGCACAGCCGCTGCGATAATGCCGATGATAACGTACAGGAAGCCCCTGTTCACGTTCACGTCGGCGACTCCGACAGTGTTCGTGACAACGTTTATACCGCAAGCCTTCGCATACTTGTAGGCGGTGGTGTCCTCGTCGGTGTATATGGTGTAGCCGTCGACGACGGAGTAGGGCTCGGTCTCTTCGGTGAGACCGCTCTGTATGGTTGCGGCGAGCTGCTCGTCATAGGTATAGCCGAAAGCGTAGTCGCCGATGTCGTTGAGCTTGCTGCCGAGGCGCACGCTCCTGAGCTCGGGGCACTCGAAGAATGCGCAGTATTCCACGGTCTCGAGGTCCTTCGAGAACTTTACGCTGCTGAGCTTGTCGCACGTCTCAAATGCGTATTTGCCTATTGTGACCACATTGCTAAGGTCAGCCTCTTCGAGGTAAGCGTTGCCGCAGAATGCGGACATATTTACCGCCCTGACGCTGTCGGGAGCCTTGAACTTCTTGTCCTGCTTGCCGCGCGGGTAGGCGAGGATAGCAGTCTTGTCGCGGTCGTAGAGGACGCCGTCCTGCGATGAGAACGCTCCTCCCTCGCCGTCGGTGACGGTTATCGACTCGAGGGCGGCGCAGTCCACGAAGGGCTCGCTTCCCTCGATAGTCTCGCAGCTTCCCGGGAGCGTAAGCTTTTCAAGGCTCGCCGAGAACATATTCTCGCCGATAGTTTTCAGTCCCTCGGGGAGGATTATCTCGGTGGCTTCGCTCGTTGCGAACGCGCCCTTGTACAGACCCGCTATCTTGTGACCGTCCATTTCGGCGGGGACGGTGATAACGTCTCCCATAGCCACGCAGAACGTGATATAAGCCTCGCCGTCGATGAGCGCGTACTCGTAGTCCTCGAAGGCGTGAGTGTCGAGCTTGCTGTACTCCTCCTCTGCTTCGGCAGCAGCCACCGACTTGAACGTGAAATCGTTCGCGTAGCCGTATTCGGTATCGGAATCCTTGCAGTACTGCTGAGCGATAGTGCCCGGGGTGCCGATGATGACGAAGCTGCTGTCCATCTGATCGTTCTCGTCATAGCCGAACGCGCTGTAGCCTATCTCCTCGATAGTGGCGGGGATAAGCACCTGCTTGAGGGCAGTTCCCGCGAAGGCGCTCTGCCCGATGTATGCGATGTTCGGCGGGAGCTCGACCTCCGCGAGCTTCGAGCAGCCGAAGAAAGCCGCAAGTCCTATATCGACCGTCGAATCCGAGAACTTGACGGAGGTCAGCGAGACGTCGCTGATGAACGACATAATGTCGACGTATTCGATAGATGTGGCGCTCATATCTATCTCCTCGAGGAAGGAGCAGAAGCTGAACGAGTGGCGTCCGATAGTATTTATCGAGCTCGGGAGCGTTATGCTTTTCAGCCTTGACTCCGCAAAGCCCGCGACGCCTATCTCCGTAACACTGTCGGGCACGGCGTAGCTCTCGCGCTCATTGGCGGCGGGGTAGTGCAGGAGCGTTGTCTTGTCCTTGGAGAAGAGCACGCCGTCGACCGAGCAGTAATTCTTGTTGTCAGCCGCGACCTCTATCCCGAGCAGATTGAGGCACGACGAGAACGGGTCGTCCGTGGATATGTACTCGATACCCGCGGGTATGATTATCTTTTCCGCGTGGCTTCCGAGAAAGGCTGAGGTCGCGAGCTCGGTAACGGGCTTGCCGCCGAGAGCGTCGGGGACTGTGACCTCCTTGTCCTCGAGCGTGCAGCCGATGACAACGGCATTGCCGTCGGAGTCGACCGTGTAGCGGAAGCCTGCTTCCTCCTCGCCCTCGGACTCCTCCTCGGCAGCTTCTGCGGCTTCGTCCGCCTCATCGCTCACGGAGACGGTATCCTCCTCGTCGGCATATCCCGACATCACGGGAGCCGCGCTGTTTCTGAGACAGAGCAGCAGTCCCATGAGGAAAGCCGCCGTCCTTTTATGGTCTTTCATGTTTTTCCCTCTCTTTATTGCAAAATCGCAAAATTACGCTTTATACATTATACCACAATGCTTTGCGGATTGCAACGCATTTCACACACTTTTCCGCTTTAACACAATTTTTTCAGACAAGAGGCAAAGTGTAGGGGCGGGCAGCTTGTCGGGATACTGCGGGCGGCGAAACGCCGCTCCTACAGAGATTGGATTCTATACTTGTTTCCCGCCGAAAGCAGACTATGCCGTCTGTACAGACTGAGCGAGCAAAGCGAGCGGCAACGAAATTCGGGTTCCAAGGGACTGCGTCCCTTGGCAGGGTCTGGGACAGAGTCCCGGCGGAGTCCAGAGGCAGAGCCTCTGGCG
>JAUMVH010000221.1 GCA_030530245.1 Ruminococcus sp. | reverse complement strand
ATCGAGGGCAACAAGGCGTTCACGCAGTATATCAGCGTTCGCCGCGATACAAGAACCAAGGGCAGGATCAGCATTTCCGAGCACTTCAAGGCTTGGGAAGACCTCGGCATGAAGATGGGCGGTCTCTACGAGGTCGCATTCAACGTTGAGGGCTGGGAGAGCGACGGTAAAGCTAACGTAAAGCAGAATGACATCGTTGCAGGCAGTGCGCCCGTTACAACGGCGGAGCCTACTCCCACAACTACCTCTAAGCCCGTTGACCCCGACGTTGACGGCTCATACATCAAGTACGACTTCAACAGCACTACAAGCGGCTGGCAGGGCAGAGGCAATGCTTCGCTCTCCAACGATTCCAAGAATTACTACGAAGGAAACGGCTCTATGCTCGTTTCGGGCCGTCAGAACAACTGGAACGGCGCGGCTATAGATCTCCCCACCGACATTTTCAAGGCAGGCGAGACATACAGCTTCAGCGCGGCGGCTCTCCAGAAGAGCGGTTCGGCTACCGACATCAAGATGACCCTCCAGTATACGAGCGGCGGTCAGGAGCAGTACGACGAGATAGCCCTCGTAAACGCAAAAAGTGGTCAGTGGACTGATGTCTCCAACGCTTCATACACTATCCCCTCGGGCGCTACGAGCATGGTTCTCTACTTCGAGGCTCCCGACGACCTCACAGACTTCTACATCGACAGCTTCACAGCAGCTGTAAAGGGTACGCCCTCCACTATCACTACAGGCAAGGGCGTTGTTGACGGAAGCGGAAGCGTTGACGATCCGCCCGCTCCCACAGGTCTGATGAAGGGCGACTTCTGCGCTGACAAGGTCATCGACACATTCGACCTCGTTGCAGGCAGACAGGCTCTGCTCAAGTATATGTCAGGCTCGACAAGCGGCTTCAACATGGATACAGCTGATGTTGACGGCGACGGCGCATTCGCGATAAATGACCTCGTTGTTCTCTCCAAGTACATACTCGGTCAGATAAAGGAATTCCCGAAGTCGACAGCTACTACAACTACTACGACAAGAACTCCCGAGACTACGACGACCACCTCAACAGGCGGTTCATCACCGAGCGGATTCACTATGGCAAGCATTGCAAACGATATGGTAACTTCACGTCCCGACAACTTCAATACCAAGCGCGCAGGCGTTGACTACGGCAAGGTAGAGAAGAAGTCGTATCAGTCCAAGGACGGCGGCGGTATGAAGAATATCAACGTTATCCTTCCCGCAGGCTACACCACAAGCAAGAAGTATCCCGTATTCTACGTTCTCCACGGTATCGGCGGAAACGAGGATTCGATGGTGCAGATGGGTATGCAGACTATGCTCGGCAACCTCCTCGCTGACGGCAAGTGCGAGCCCATGATAATCGTTAGCGTTAATATGCCTACGGGCAACAGCGGCGGCGGTATGTTCTCACAGGAGTTCATGCGCGACAACGACCGCATTCGCGAGGATATCAAGAACAGCATCATGCCCTTCATGGAGGCAAACTACTCAGTTGCTACAGGCAGAGAGAACACGGCTATCAGCGGCTTCTCGCTCGGCGGACGCGAGGCTCTCTACACAGGTATAACTAACTCCGAGCTCTACGGATACGTAGGCGGCGCGTGCCCCGCTCCCGGAATATTCCCGACACAGGATTCATTCATGGTACACGAGGGCTCGCTCAAGCAGGAGAGCCAGTTCACACCTTCTGTAATGCCTAAGCTCATACTCATATCGGCAGCGGCTAACGACGGCGTTGTCGGCAACTACCCCGAGTCCTACCACAAGGCACTCCAGAACAACAACGTTGAGCACATCTGGAACGTTATCCCCGGCGGCGACCACGGTAATCAGACCGTTGATCCTCATATGTACAACTTCATGAGATACTTGTTCAAATAAGAACTTCTTACGAAAAAACAGCACCCGTCTTGGGTGCTGTTTTTTATCGGTACACGTCTGCGGGACGATGTGGGCATCGTCCCCTACACAGGAAACAGCACCCGCTTGGGTGCTGTTTTTTGCTTATTCGAGCGGGAACGTTACCTGCCATTTGCCCGACCTGTATTCGAGTGCCGTATAGAATTCGCCGCAGAGAGTGCAGTCCGCGAGCCTGTCATACTCCACGGGGATAATGTACTCGTAGCACATATCCGTGTGCGCTTCGTCGTACCAGTAGGTGAATGACGTGACCGTTTCCTCGGCTGCCACATTCGCGCCGCTGCTGTCGGCGAGGCTCACCCAGCCGTGGCTGTCGGTGTGGAAGGTGTCCTCATAGCGCATAAGGACGTGCAGTGCGCCGTCCACGTAGCCTATAGCGTCGAGCGAGGCGTTGTCCGCGGGACGGCATATCGGCTCGTCTGCGGGAACAAGGAAGCGGTAGTCAGTCTCGTCAGGCAGATAGTCGTAGGCGCCTCCGCCTGTGATATCGTCGCGGTGTATCGCTTCGGGCTCGTTCGGTATCGAGGACATATCAATGTCGATGTCGCCCTTCGTCTCCTGCCTGCCGAGAAGGAGCTCACTAACCGAGAATGTCACCTTCTTCGCAGGCATATCCCTGCCGTTCATGGTCTCGAGCTCGATCACAAAATAAGCCGTATTCGTGTCCTCGTCGTACTCCGAGAACTTGCAGTGACCGTTCATATCATAGGGGAAGTTGAACATATAGCTGTCAAACAAGTCCCAGTAATCGTAGGAGGTCTCCCCTGTCAGGTCGCGGAATGCAAGGCAGACCTGCGCCTTGCTGCCGTCGCGTTTCGCGGAGATGACCGTCATCTCCATGCCGCTGTCAGTGCAGGACTTCCGCACGGGCTTGAAGTCCTGTGCTATCGTCGGAGCGAGCTCATAGAGCACACTGTACGCGCCGTCCGAGCCGAGCGCCGTCATCGCGGGAAGCGGACACGTCACCGCAAGCACCGCTGCGGCTGCTCCCGCGACCCATTTCGTCCATTTGCGGTGTATCCTGCGCTTCGGCACCTCAACGTCGAGGAAGCGCTCGTCTATGTTTCCCATTGCATTCAGAAAAGTTTCAGCTTTCATATCTGTTTCTCCTTTTCGAGTTTCGCACGCAGCCTTTTGCGGAGCCGCAGCAGCATCGACTTGACCTTGCTCTGTGAGAAGCCGTGCGCCTGCGCTATCTCCGAGACGGGCTGAAAGTACACGTAGCGGCGGACGAAGACGCTGCGCTCGGTGTCGGGGAGCTCCGCGAGGAAGCCGTTCAGCGAGTCTGTGAGCAGGCGCTCGTTCACACTGTCCTCGACGTCAGTGCTGTCCGAGACGAGCCAGTCCGCGACCTCGTCGAGCACGACCGCCGCCTCGCCCGAGCCGCGCTTCCGAGCGCTGCTGCGGCTGAGCATATTGAGGCTGATGTTGCGCGTGAGGCGCGATAAGTACGTCCGCAGGCACTCGGGCACAAAGGGCGGGATAGTCCTCCACGCCGCGAGCCACGTGTCGTTGAGCGCCTCCTCGGTGTCGGAGCTGTCGCGCAGTATCCGACTCGCGACCGTGCCGCAGTAGTCTGTGTACTTCTGCTGCACCTCAGCGATGGCGGTCTCGTCGCGTGCGATGAAGAGCGCGAGTATTTTTTCGTCGTCCATGCCGTACCTCCTGTGTGATAATGTAGAAGCTTCTGTAATACTACTACGAAAAGCGACTGCCCGCGTTGCATGAAAGGGGAAATTTTTTATATTATACAATATTATAAGAAGGCGAGTCAACTCAACGCCGTATATACGTTTTGTATTATTTCTTCCGTTCCTTTCCAACTCGTTATAAGTTTTTGATTCAAAATATCACAGAGCGTAAATA
>JAUMVH010000220.1:1473-3805 GCA_030530245.1 Ruminococcus sp. | reverse complement strand
ATCTCGGTCAGGTTGAAGCCTGTGCTGAGGAATACGCAGTTTCTCTTGCGCTTCTTGATGACGGACGTGCTCCACGCGATGGTGATGAGCTTGTCCTCGTCGGTGAGGAAGTGCGCCTCATGTGAGCCTGTCGCCGTTATCTTTTTGAAGCTCTCCTCCGAGAGGTCGGGGAGCTCGAACGCCTTTTTGAGCATTTCCTTCTCGTCGTACTTCTTGTCTGTGATACCGAGCAGGTCGCGGATACGCTTGTTCATCGCGACGAAGGAGAAGTCGTCGTTCCAGATGACTATCTCGGTGTTGAGCGATTCGGTTATCTCGGCGAAGTCCTCGGCGTCGACAGAGGTCTTGAGCTTGCCGTACATTTTGCTGACGAGGTAAACTATGAAAGAGAGGGCGATGATAGTCACGAGGTAGATGATGATCACCGCGAAGGTCTGCTCGGGACGCAGGAATGCGTAGAAAACGACAAGAGCAGTCGACAGCGCGATAACTATCGCCGCCGCGAGCGGGTTTCCTGACTTCATTGACTATCACTCCTTTCTCTCTATTGATATACATATAAGTTTCCAGTTAAATACATTATAGCAAATTTATACTAAAATGTCAATCGTTTTTTTGCCATTACAATACATCTTTTATAAAATTATATCCCGCTAACATAAAAATATCACAGTATAAACACTTTTTTGCTTTATAATAGAGAAGTAATCTGCATTTGCGGTTGCTTTATTTATTAATATGTGATATAATAATTATATATCTGTAAACAAAACGGAGGTCAAAGCTATGCCACATATCCTTATTGTTGACGACGAAGTGAATATCCGCAAGGTCGTGCGCGAATACGCCGAGTTTGAGGGCTACGAGATAACCGAAGCCGAGAACGGAATGGAGGCGGTGAGCCTCTGCCACGAGAACGACTACGACCTTATCATCATGGATGTAATGATGCCCCGCCTTGACGGCTACTCAGCCTGCAAGGAGATACACAAGACCAAGAATATCCCCGTGATAATGCTTTCGGCGAGAGGTGAGGAGTACGACAAGCTCTTTGGCTTCGAGATAGGTGTCGACGACTACGTAGTAAAGCCGTTCTCGCCCAAGGAGCTCATGGCGCGCGTGAAGGTCGTGCTCAAGCGCAACAAGCCCTCGTCCGACCCGAATCAGATAGACAAGTTCGTATTCGAGGGGCTCGAGGTCGACATCTCGGGACGCGAGGTGTACGTCAACGGCGAAAAGGCGTCAATGACTCCCAAGGAGTATGACCTGCTGTTCTACCTCGTGCGCAACAAAAATATCGCGCTCTCACGCGACCAGCTCCTCGAGGAGGTGTGGGGCTACGATTTCTTCGGCGACGACAGAACGGTCGATACCCACATAAAGATGCTCCGCAACAGCCTCGGCGAATACAGGAAGTTCATCGTCACCCTGAGAGGAATGGGATACAAGTTTGAAGCTAACTAAGAAGGTGCGCAGCGTATTCGGGAGGATACCGCTGAAATTCAGCGTATGGCTGTATTTCCTCGGATTCACCGTGCTCGTTTTTGTGCTGCTGTGGCTGTTTCAGATACTCTTCCTCGAGAAGTTCTACTCGCAGACCAAGATAAAGGACGTCGAGAAGGCGTCGAACGCGATAATCGCCTCGTACAACAGCGATCCGTCGTCCGAGTTCAGCGAAAAGCTTACGAAGATAGCCTCCGAAAATGACCTGTGTATCGAGGTCTCGGACCGCTTCGGCAGGTCGCTCTACACGAAGGAATATTCGGTGACCTGCATTATCCACGGGCGCGAGAACAGTATCTACGACTATCAGAAGCGCATAAACTACAACGTTAACAATCCGATATGGATTAAGGTCAACAACCCGCGCAACAACTGCTCGACGGTGCTGTACGGCTGCGTGCTCGGCTCGCAGGACAACCCGAACGGCTACCTGCTGATAAATACGACGCTTGTTCCCGTCGGCTCGACAGTGACCATCATCAAGCGCCAGCTTATGATAATAACCATCATACTGCTGATAATCGCGTTTTTCATCTCGCTCATAGTGTCGCAGAGGATAGCGCGTCCCATCGACAGCATCACCGAAGCCGCCGAGAGCCTCGCAAAGGGCAACTTCGATACCAAGTTCGACGGCAGGGGATACCTCGAGGTTAAAAAGCTCGCGGAGACCCTTACCTACGCGGAAAAGGAGCTCTCGCGCGTCGATACCATGCAGCGCGACCTCATCGCCAATGTCTCGCACGACCTGCGCACTCCGCTGACTATGCTGAAAGCGTACGCGGAGATGATACGCGACCTCTCGGGAGACAACCCCGTCAAGCGCAACGAG
>JAUMVH010000220.1:0-1447 GCA_030530245.1 Ruminococcus sp. | reverse complement strand
CAGGCTCTCGCTCATGGTAAACGATATCCTCGACCTGTCCAAGCTTGAGAGCGGCAAGCAGAAGCTCTCGCCGTCGGAATTCCGCATACGCGAGAAGCTCGGCGAGATAATCGGCAGATTCAAGGGCATATCCGAGAAAATGGGCTACAACATCCACTTTGAGCCCGACGAGGAAAAGATAGTCAACTGCGACGTCGTGAAGATAGAGCAGGTGATATATAACCTCATCAACAACGCCATAAACTACACGGGTGAGGACAAGCAGGTCTACGTTCGGCAGATAAATCAGCCGAACGGTATCGTAATCGAGGTGCAGGACACGGGCGACGGTATCGAGGAGGAGAAGATAAAGCTCATCTTCGACAAGTACTACCGCTCCGAGAACCACAAGCGCGAGGTCGTTGGCACGGGACTGGGCTTGTCGATAGTCAAAGCCGTGCTGAAGCTCCACAACTACGACTACGGCGTGCGAAGCAAGCTCGGTGAGGGCTCGGTATTCTGGTTCAGGATAAGTGCTCGGGACGTCAGCGATGTGGAAGATGTATAAATAGTGCGCGAATCCGTTGAGCTATTTTGGAGTTCATACGAACACATTGATGTTGATTTGTTCACAATTGTATGATATAATATTATCAAAGGTTGGATCTGACATTACAGCTTTTGACGTAAATCAATTATGACATCCCCAATAATCCCTATATCATGGCAGATGAGCTTCCGTAAAGGAGGCTCATTTCTTTTGGCGCGAAGATAGGTATATATTAATAATTTATGTACAAAGCCGTTGACATCTATCCCTTTATGATGTATAATAATGTAAAATAGTGTGAATAAATCTTTGTTGATTTGTTCAGTAAGAGAGGGAAAAGAATGAAAACAAGGTTTTTAAGAAGAGCCGCGGCAGCTGTCGTATCTGCCGTAGTTCTCGGCGTTTCGGGAGCTTCGTATGTGCCGACGGGCATATCTACGCAGGCTGCACCCGACGAGTTCCACGATGACTGGCTCCACGTAAACGAGAACGCGGAGGTAGTCGATATGAACGGCAACCCCGTATGGATGACGGGCTGCAACTGGTTCGGCTACAACGTGGGGAGTCAGGTCTTCGACGGCGTGTGGAGTATCAATATGCATCAGGCACTTAACGAGATAGCAGACCACGGCTTCAATTTGCTGCGTGTGCCGATGTCAACCCAGATACTTTTGCAGTGGAAAAACAATGAGCCCGATCCCATAATCAAGATCAACGAGTGGAAAAACCCCGAACTGACAGTCGAGGGCATTGAAGGCGGTACTCCGAAGTACAGCTTCGATATCTGGAACATGGCTGTTGACTGGTGCAGGGAAAACGGTATCAAGATAATGATGGACATCCATAGCGCTACGACCAACGCTGCTGGTCATAACTACGCGCTTTGGTACGATTCCAACTACAGCGAGGAGGACTGGC
>JAUMVH010000219.1 GCA_030530245.1 Ruminococcus sp. | reverse complement strand
ATGTCCAACCGTTGAAGTCGACGTAGACGTTTATCGTGACCGAATCTGTATACCCGCCGTCGGGCATATCAGCGTCTGTCTTAAAATCAATAGTGCTTTTGGACGCGTCATACAGACAATAAATGCTGTTATCGTTATTGTCTGTGTACTTATACAGTCGTGTTCCCCTGTTAATAAGTTTGCACTGCCATATGTGACTTGCGCCAGTCGCATACAGCATTTCTTCGTAAGTGTTTACTATATACGGATTCGCCACTGTGCCGTCCCCGTCAAGAGTAATCGTGCCGCCCGTTTCGTGAGGGTTCGCAAATTTTACATATCTATATGAACTAACTGCCCGAAAATCAAGCCAATTATCGACTACAATCGGCTCGCTCCAGCTATCTCCTGCTGCCATAATATCGCTCCTTTACTTTATCTCCTCGACACCGTCGGGGATAGCGACGGACTCGATGCCCGACTCCGCGAATGAGCCGCCGCCGAGAATGTGCATATCATTTCCGCCCAACCGTGGAGGTACCCTCGGCGCAAGCGAGCTGCCGATGTATTCGTCGACTATATCAGCATGGTATCTGTACTCGCTCTCGAACGTCGGCTCACCTGTATACTCGGACACGCCCTGCCCGTATACGCTTGCTACGATACGGTCAACTGTCGCCGCACCCTTTGCCTCTACCGTCAGGCGATGCACACCGCCCTCTACCGTCAGCGGCACGTTTTTCTCGGTCGTGAGCCTCTGTCTGCCTGCTATCGTGTCATAGCTGTACTCAGTCTGCATAACTCCGTCTAAGAGTACATGAATGACGACTTCGCCGATATCTGAGCCGGCGAGGTTGACGTTTACGTGCGCGATTACGAGTGTCTCGTCTGCAACCGCGAACATTGCAGCTCCTATCTCACTCCAACGCGCGGTTAGCACCTGCGGGAAGCTTTCGAGGTCGACCATTTTCCACGGCTTCTGGACGACGGTCTGACCTCCACCGCTACTGCCTCCGCCGCTCGCACCACCCGAGCTGCTGCCTGAGCTGACCTGCTCCGAAGCTCCTGCGCTGATAAGTGTCATTGGTCCACGAAACTGCCATGTGTAACCGGTGACAAGAAAAGGCGTAGAAGTATCACCGTTTATTCCGCCTGTCAGTGTGACGATATCACCGAGGTCGATCGTCGGATCTCCGTAATAATCAAGCGTACCCGGGACCCAGATACCAGCTCCTGCGATATTGTCAAGTATACGCGTAAGGTTACTGTCAAGCAGATCGTCACCTGGGCGCCCAAAAAGGAGTGCATTATTCGCAAAAATCATGCAAGCGTCTGTATTTGCAGGAGTACCTCCCGCTTTTTTGACTGATGTTCCGTATCTATTAGTGTACTCGATAGCTGCTACTCGGTAGCTGTACTCAGCAAGGTTCGCACTGAATCGCTTCTCCGCCGGGATCACTACTCTTTCGGTGTTATCCCCGAACTTGCGGAATGCGATGTCACCGTTGCGATCAATGTACGCGATACAGCCGAGATACTGCGCTATCGCATTCAGCTCCGCACGGCACGTGGAATAAAAACGACTGCCGAATATTACTCTCGGATTCCACGGGACTCCTGCGAGCTCGAGTATCTCATCTATGCTCTGCGCGAATCTTACTCCCGAAAGCTCGGTTATCATATTCATTCGGCTTTGGATATTAATATTTCCTGGTGCTGTATCTGTGATAGGTACATCAAGCTTGGCGGTACCGTCCACGCCGTTTATGATTAAGCTGCGCTGGCTGCTCCTCTGAGGATCAGTGATATCCCATGTACCGAGTGGCACCCATTCGTCAAGGTCATTGACGCCAAACATGAGCTGCACGATACCGCCGCGGAGGTCATCTCTCCGCAGCTGCACCATATCGAGCAGCTCAAGTTGAACTGTGCCTGTGTAGATTTGCGCAAATGCAAATGTGTCAGCGTCTGTGGTACACTGTCGCTCGATGCGTACGCTGTTATCTGCTATCTCATCCCGTATTTCAATCTCATGTCCGTTTTTGTCAGTAATTATCCCCTTGATATGGTGCTGACTGCTCTCGTCAGCTAATGCTGCCTTGAATTCAGCACTTACTTCGTACACAACATCACCTCATATTTCAATCAGATTTACAGAGAGCTCTGCTGTCTCTCCGTCAGGCACAAATGATGGGTCGCCTGAGTAAAAACTTCTCGTTACATAGCCGTTCGAGTATGTAGGATCGTTCACATCAGCACCGGAGTCATAAAACTCAACAACAAGCGTGAATGCTTTTATCTGTTTATAGACTCTTGCGATATCAGATGTCTCGCCCTTGAACTTCAGTTGGAGCTTGTATGTGTTTGCACGTGTAAGATAGCGGATAGCTCTGCCCGTTTCGGCTGAACGTCCCGACCCGGAAGAAAGCAGATCGGAGGTGATAATTCCGTAGCCGCCTTTCCGCAGCGGCTGAGCCGCAGGCTGCACGCCGTTAATTGATTTGATTACAATTGCAGGCATATATTATCCCCTCCTTGCGTTGTCTTCTGCTACGATGCGAAGCACTGTCCGTTTGAAATCACTGCCGAACATATTTCCTATAAGCTCAGCGGATATTCCACTCCTGAGCAACTCTACAATGAGCCTGAGAAGCTCAACAACCTCTGTATTATCGCTTCCCATCATGCCTTGCAGCTTTGATAACGGAGCAATGACCTCTGGGTCACTGTATGCGTTACGGTTATCACCGACCATCGCAAGTGTTGGAGCCTTTGCGAGTCCTCCCACAGCAAGCCGAGGTATACTGATATCGGAGTTAAACACCTTACCAACAAGACTATTCGCGATTTTAGAAGTCCCAGCTAATTCACCGAATGCATTACCGATTCTGTTGGCAAATCCCTCAACTTTTCCGAGTATCCTGTTCAGTCCATAAGTAGTTTCGTCAAGTACGCCTTCCCAAATGCCAGCAAAATAATCAGGCAGTTCCTCCCAAACGCCTTCGGTAATATTCTCGTAAGCCGTCTCGAAACGTTCCTCGAACCAGGAGCCGACTTTACCGAATGGTCCTTCTTTGATATCGTCCCAACGTTTGCCGAACCACTCGCCGATATCCTCGAATTTTCGCTCAATGTTATCGCGCGCTGCCTGGAAGCGTTCGCCAAACCATGAGCCGATGTCCTCGAATTTCTTCTCTATGCTGTCACGAGCTGCTTTGAAACGTTCTCCGAACCACGAGCCAATATTCAGAAAATGCTCCTCAATGGCTGCCCTGCGTTCCGAAAACCACGTGCCGATACTGCTGAATTTGTCTTCGATAGCCTTGCGCGCCTCGGAGAACCTGTCTCCAAACCACTCGCCGATATTCTCCCAGACCTTTTCGATATCCTCGCGGAGCTTGGTGAACTTTTCACTAACTTTCTCAAGTTTCTCCTTAACCGTATCGAGAACCAGCTTGTTCTTATCATCTACACACTTCGCGATATGCTTCATCAAGCCGGCAACCGAGCCCGCTATAAACTTATATACCGCAAGTTCGATGTTTTTTAAGAGCTTCAGCGTAGACCCGATGATCGAGGAAGCGCCGCTGTTCTCCTTCTCCGCCTCACGCGCGCCGTCTCCGATACCCTCAAACAGGTCTGAACCAAGCTTGAACCAATCCGTTTTCTCGAAGAATGTGTTCAGCGTTTCGGTCGCGCTCGTCCATATCTTCATCAGAAGAATTGTCAGGTCTGCTGATATCCCGTGAACATCGAGATTGTTGAAGAAATCAGAAATTTTCGTCCCTATCTGCTCAAAGTCAGCCACATCGAGAAACGATATCGCAGTAGTGCATATGCCA
>JAUMVH010000019.1 GCA_030530245.1 Ruminococcus sp. | reverse complement strand
ATGATGGTATGCTCACAGCCGCAGAGCTTCTCCGCGCCGCTTATCACGATCGTGCTTCCGCCGTCGCCCTTTATATCAGCGCCGCGCTTCCGCAGAAATGAGCAGAGATCGCAGATCTCGGGCTCGCGGGCGGCGTTGTTGACGATAGTTTCGCCCTCCGCGCACACGGCGAGGAGGATAATGTTCTCGGTGGCTCCCACCGAAGGGAAGGGCAGGTTTATCTTGGCTCCGTGAGCCCTGCCTCCCGCTATGCGGCAATGAATTCTCCCGCCGCTGTCGGAAATATCGGCGCCCATTTTCCTCAGCGCCGCAAGGTGCATATCTATCGGGCGCGGACCAAGCTCGCACCCTCCCGGGATACTTACCGTGCACTCGCCCGTCCTGCCGAGTATCGCGCCCATGAACATTATGGACGAGCGCATCTCGCGCATGAGCTCCTCGGGTATCTCGCTCCCCGACGCGCCGCTCGGGTCTATGACCGCGACGCCCTCGGAAATAGTGCACCTGCACCCGAGACAGCTGAGTATCCTCGAAGCGGAGTAGACGTCCGTCAGCGTCGGACAGCTCCTCAACACCGACTCGCCCTCTCCGAGCAGAGCCGCTGCCATTATCGGGAGTGCGCTGTTTTTGCTGCCCTGTAGGGTCAGCTCGCCGCTGAGACGGCTCCCTCCCGTGATGATGAATTTCTGCATAATACCACCTCGCAGCTTTTTGTGTATATTATGCTGTTGGTGGTCGTTTCGTTACTTGCGGGCGGATGATATCCGCCCCTACGGGGCTATATTATTCGCCGTCAGGAATTTGTCAAATGTATCTGCCATTTCGTCGGGTATGAATGCGTACATCATATGCCCCTTGTCGGAGAGATGCACCTCTCCGCCGCATTTCTCGGCGAAGTCAAGCCCGAATTTGCGCCAGCTGAGGTTCTTGCTGAGCGTCCTCATATCGCTGATGAAGAAGCAGCACGGACACTTCAGCGCGCCCGTATCGGCGGCTTTCTGCGCATTCTCGGTCATAAGGCGGCTCTCCTCGTAGAACTCGCGGTTGGCGATGTTCTTGTAAAAGAGCCTGCGGTAGACCTGCTTCTCCTCGTCGGTTAGCTCGTCCCCCGTCATCAATCCCGAGACGTTCTCCGTTTTGCTCTTTATCAGCTTCGCGAAGAAGCCGTCCTTGGCTATTTTCTTGAGCAGGCTGTCGGACTTGTCGAGCTGTTTCAGCCGCTTCTCCTCGGTAATTTCCTTGGACTGCGCGACCGCGAGCTCGGGGACTCCCATATCCATGCTCAGCACTGCGCTGACCTCGTCGGGGTAGGTGTTCGCCCAGTACACCGCCTCAAAGCCCGAATAGGAATGAGGTGCGAGCACGTATGGCGGCTCAAGTCCCGCCTTGCTCAGGGCTTCGCGGTCAGCTGCGACGAGGTTTTCTATCGTGCGCGGCTCGTCTGTGCCGTCGCTGAAGCCGTAGCCTGCCTTTTCAATGACGGCTATGCGGTACTTCTTAGACATACGCCTGTAAATCGGCTTGTATTCGAGCACGGGACAAGTCACGCCGTTTCCCGCCATGAATACTATAGTAACGGCTCCCTCGCCCTCGGTGTAGACGTTGAGCTTGGTGCCGCCGACTTCGACTAAGTTTTCGCAGTTCATTTCTTCTTACCCTTCGCGGTGAGTTTGTCGACGACCGCGAGAATACGCTCGTTCGTATCGGAGAGGTGGAGGTCTGCCGCGCTCTGCGACATCACCTCAACGCGGTCGGGCGCCTTGTAAAGGCTCTCTATCTCGGAAATAATCTTCTCGTTGGTGACGTCCTTCTGCTCGATTACCACCGCCGCGCCCGCCTTGCCGAGCACCATCGCGTTGTGGTACTGGTGGTTGCCCGCGACTATCGGTGACGGTATCAGTATCGATGCCTTGCCCGCGGCTTCGAGCTCCGCGAGCGTGGAGGCTCCCGAGCGGCAGATAACGAGGTCAGCCGCCGCGAGGCAGACGTCCATATCGTTTATGTATTCGGTGATGCGCAGGCGGTCGCTTTTGAGCGGTATGCCTGCCGCCTCCATAGCCTGCGGGAAGGTGTCCTTGCCCATGCCGCCGTAGCCGTGGATGTGGTTGATATTGAGCTTATTGCCGAAGTGCCACTTTATCGCGGCTTCCATGGTCTCGTTGATACAGCTCGCACCGAGGCTGCCGCCGAACGAGAGTATCGTGAAATCGTCGTTGAAGCCGAGCTTCTTCCGCGCCTCGGACTTCGTCAGCGTGTTGATATTGCTCCTTACGGGGAGTCCCGTGACGCTGTACTCGAACTTGCTCTTGTCCATGAAGTCGAGCGCTTCCTTGACGGTGAGCATTACGTAGTCGACTTCCTTCGAGAGCAGCCTGTTCGTCACGCCCGGGTAGGCGTTCTGCTCGTGGATAGCGGTGGGAATGCCCATTCTCGCCGCCTTGCGGATAACAGGACCCGCCGCGTAGCCTCCCGTGCCTATCGCGATATCGGGCTTGAAGCCCTCGATTATCGCCTTCGCTCTCCTGCCCGAAGCCGCAAGATACGCGATAGCCTTGGCGTTCCTGCCGATGTTCTCGACGGATATGCGCCGCTGAAAGCCCGCGACCTTGATGGTCTCCATTTTATAGCCCGCCTGCGGGACGAGCTTCGCCTCCATGCCCTTGGGCGTTCCTGCGAACAGGAACTCCGCGTCGGGGTATTTCGACTTTATGATATCTGCGATAGCGAGACCGGGGTTGATATGACCGCCCGTGCCTCCGCATGAGATGAGAACTCTCATATGACCGCTCCTTTATGCGTTTTTGGGTTCGTTGTAGTCTCCGTCTCCGCCCTCGTCAGTCTCGGGGACGGGTACGGGCTCCTCCTTTTCGGGCGGGTAGTACCTGTGCTGCGAGATGTTGAGCATTATGCCCATTTCGACGAGCTGCATGACGAGCGCCGTGCCTCCGTAGCTGAAGAACGGCAGCGAGATACCCGTATTGGGTATGAGGTTGCTGACAACTGCGAGGTTGAGGACGGTCTGTATGCCTATCTGCGTGGTTATGCCGACAGCGATGAGCATACCGAAGCGGTCCTTGCAGCGGACAGCTATCGAATAGCCCTCAACGATGAGGAGGAAGAATACGATGATTATGGCGAGCGCTCCCACGAAGCCTATCTCCTCGCAGACTATCGGGAAAACGAAGTCGTTCTTCGTCTCGGGGAGATAGAGGTACTTCTGACGCGAGTTTCCGAGCCCGAGCCCGAAGAGCCCGCCCGAGCCTATCGCGATAATGGAGTTCGCGGTCTGCCATGTTACGTCGAGGACGTCCGAGAAGGGGTCACGCCACGAAGCGATACGCTTTGCAACGTAGCTCCCCGGGATCTTCGACTGCCATGTGACGTAGCCGAAGGCTGCCGCAAAAGCGCCTATACCGAGCGCCGCGTACTGCTTCCAGTTGGCGCCGCCGCAGAGTATCATCGCGATAGCGATAACACTTATGAGCATGATACCCGAAACGTGCTTCTCGAGCGCGATAAGTCCGACATATATTCCGAGCAGCACCACATACTTCACGATACCCGTCCTGAAGCTGTTCATCTTCTTGCCGTCGCGCTCCATGCTGTAGGCGAAGTAGATTATCAGCGCCAGCTTGGCGACCTCCGACGGCTGGAGGTTGATGGGTCCGATGTCTATCCAGCGTCTTGCTCCCATGGAGCCGCCCTCGTCGTTACCCATTACCAGTACCAGCACGAGCAGCACCGCCACCGCGATGTAGAATATTCCCGCGATGTTGAAGTTTTTCAGCAGCGGGAGCTTTATCGTCTTGAAGTTGTGGTAGTCCATCTTCATGAAGAATATCATCGCCACGAAGCCTATACCCGCGAACATCGCCTGCTTCTTGGCGTAGTAGAGACCGTCGCCGAAGTCGCTGTATGCCCACGCGTAGCTCGCGGAAGCCATCATAACGAGTCCGACTACGAGCAGTATCATGACGTACGCGAAGAACGCGACACTGATATCGCCCGTTCTGCCGTCTCCTATGAAGAACCGCAGGATACCGCCTCGTTTTTTCACTTTTTTCCTTGTCTGTGCCATTGCGACCTCCTACAGTCCGTGTGAAGGATTACTTGAAGATAAGAAGCGTTGCTATGCCGAGCACGCCGAAGATGATGCCCGCGAGCGAGAAGGTTATCACTATCTTGTACTCGCTGTAGCCGCTCATCTCGAAATGGTGGTGTATGGGCGTCATCTTGAATATGCGCTGACCCTGATGATCGGAGCGCAGCTTCTTCGTGAGCTTGAAGTAGCCCACCTGTATCATTACCGAGAGAGCCTCGATTATGTACACGAGTGCCACCAGCAGCAGAAGCAGGTGCTTGTGGAGCACGAGTCCCACGCCCGTGACTGCCGCGCCGAGGAACATCGAGCCCGTATCGCCCATGAAGCACTTGGCGGGATTGAGGTTCCATATCAGGAAGCCGAGACAGCCTCCCGCGAGCGCCATCGTGAAGCACGAGAGCTCGTTCTCGCGCAGGAAAGCGCAGCATATCGTGAATATCAGCATCGCCACGAACGTCACGGAGCCGCACAGTCCGTCAACGCCGTCCGTGAGGTTTACCGCGTTCGTGAGGTAGATGATGACGGGTATCATTATGATGTAGTAGAATATTCCCAGCGAAGGCGATACCCAGAAGCCGAGGTCAATGCTCGTCGAGCCGTCGCCGAACTTGTATATCATGAACAGGAAGCCGAGTCCGAACAGCGTTTGCAGTACTATCTTCTGCCACGGAGTGAGTCCGTCGTTGTTCTTGCGGGCTACCTTGGTGTAGTCGTCGATGAAGCCGATAAGTCCGAACAGGAGCGAGAATACGATGACGCTCAGCAGTCGGTAGAAGGCGTTGTGAGTCTCGGGAGCCGTCGTATCGAGCCCGTATCTGATTCGGTAAGCCCAGTAGCCTCCGATAGACATGAGCACCGTCGATATGATGAACATAAAGCCGCCCATTGTGGGGGTTCCCTGCTTTTTGGCGTGCCACTGGGGACCGTCCTCGGTCTTGATAGGCTGACCGAACTTGATCCTGTGCAGGAACGGCACCAGCCATTTGCCCGATATTCCCGCCAGCGCGAACGACAGCAGAGCAGTGAACAGATTGATTATCCATAAAGACATTGATATAACAACTCCAATTATTTTATTTAAAGCCTTTAGCCATTAGCCGTCAGCCCTTAGCTTGCGGTGTCTGCTTCGCAGAAATATCAGAGAAGCTTCAGCCCGTCGGCGACTACCTCGCGCTCGTCGAAGTGGATATGCTCCATGCCGCCGAGTATCTGATAGTCCTCGTGACCCTTTCCCGCGAGCACTATGATATCGCCCTTTTCGGCTATTTTCAGCGCATGGTAGATAGCCTCGCGGCGGTCTGTCACCACGTCATAGGGTACGTCCGAGCCCTCGAGCCCGACGAGTATGTCCCTGATTATAGCCTCGGGGTCTTCGTTGCGGGGATTGTCGGAGGTCACGACGAGCCTGTCGGCGTACATAGCCGCCGCCCTCGCCATCTTCGGACGCTTTGCCGCGTCGCGGTTGCCTCCGCAGCCGAACAGGCAGATGAGCCTGCCCTCGGTGTATTCCCTGACGCTTCGGAGGATATTCTCTATCGCGTCGGGAGTGTGGGCGTAGTCGCAGATGACGGTGAAGTCGCGCCCCGTGGGTATGACCTCGCACCTGCCCTTGACGCCGTTGTAGCTCTCGATAGCGCCTATCACGTTCTCGGCGGGGATACCCTCGCGCAGACACACGGCTATAGCGGCTGTGAGGTTCGAGACGTTGAAAAGCCCGGGGATACGCGTTTTCACAAGGCGGGACTTATCTCCGCAGCAATACCAGAAGCTGCTGCCCGTGGACTTTATCTTTATGCCGTCGGCGTAGATGTCGGCGTTCTCGCGGACGCTGAACGACTGCTTCTCGCACGATACCTCGCTGTACAGGCGCTTGCCGTAGTCGTCGTCGGTATTGATTATCGCCGCGTCGCAGATGTCGAAGAGCATTTTCTTCGCCTGATAGTAGTCCTCCATGTCCTTGTGGTAGTCGAGGTGGTCCTGCGTGAGGTTGGTGAAGACCGCGGTCCTGAAATGCGACGGACCTATGCGCTTCTGACAGAGTCCGAACGAGCTCACCTCCATTACCACGTACTCGCAGCCCGCCTCAGCCATCTTCGCGAGGACGGACATGAACTCGTAGGTGAGCGGGGTGGTGTTCTCGGTGTGGAGCACCTCGTCGCCTATCTCGTTCTGTATCGTGCCGATGAGACCCGTCTTGAAGCCCGCCGACATGAGGATATGCTTGATAACGCTCGTGGTCGTGGTCTTACCGTTGGTGCCCGTGACGCCGATGAGCGTCATTTTCCTCTCGGGGTGACCGAACCACGCCGCGCAGATGTCTCCCCACAGCGTGCGGGTATCGTCGGTGAGTATCTGCCTGTCGCCGAGCCCGAGGTCGCACTCGCAGACAACTGCCGCAGCGCCCTTTTCGAGCATTTCCTTCGCGGCGTCGTGACCGTCGAACTTCGCGCCCTTTATGCACACAAAGAGGCTGCCGTCGGTGACTCGCCGCGTATCGTCGGTTATCGAGGTTATCTCCGTATCGCCGATAGCTGTCACAGCGTTGTCCTCTATTATATCTCTGAGTTTCATTTATGCAGCCTCCATTCCTTTGTTCATTTATCTTTCTGCGCGGAGAAAATCAGTCTCCGCTGCTGTATACCATAAATTCGAGCTCTATCGTCGTTCCCACAGCCACCTTGCTGCCTGCTTCGGGCTTCTGCTTGCTTACGACAACATCCGCGTGGTTGACCGAAGCTCCGCGCGCCACGTAGTTGAGCTGGCAGTACGTAATGGAATCGTTCGCCATGCTCGGTGAGAGTCCCACGAGGTCGGGGACCTCGGTGTAGTCGACGGTGTGGCTGCTCTCGGTGTAGAGGTAGACAGTTCCGCCCTTAGCCACGGTAGTGCCCGTAACAGGCGACTGCGCAACTACGGTCGAGCCCTCGCCGACTACCTTGTACTGTATATCGAGTCCCTCGAGGGTCGCGAGCGCGTCGTCGAGCGGTCCCTCAAGGAGAGGCACCTTCACGTCGAGGTTTGCGAGCTCCTCGGTTGAGTATTCGGGGCTGATGCCGAGGTACGGGAGAACGTCCGTGAGGATATCTCTCGCCGTCGGAACAGCTACCTTGCTTCCGTAGTAGCCTATCTCCTTGTTAGGCATATCCGCGAGCACGAGGAGGATTATCTCGGGGTCGTCCGCGGGAGTGAAGCAGCAGTACGACGAGCCGTACTCCTGCACCTCATATATCTCGTATTCGCTGCTCTGGTCGTCGTACTGTCCCGTATACATAAGTCGCTGGGAGGTACCCGACTTGCCGCCGATGGAATAGCCCTTGATGGTAACGTTTCCGCCGCCGCTGCCCGAAACTACCTTTTCGAGGCAGTCGCGCATACGTGCGGATGTCTCCTCGGATACGACCTGACGCTTTACCGTGCGCTCGTTTTTGAATACGACGTTGCCGTCCTCGTCGAGCACCCTGTCCACAACGTAGGGCTGGAGCAGATATCCGCCGTTTATAGCCGCACAGTAGGAGGTTATCATCTCCATGGGAGTTATGGTCTCGCCCTGTCCGAACGAGCTGACCGCGAGGTCAACGTTCGTCATAGTCTCGGGGTCGAAGCCCTTGCCCGCTACCTCGTAGGGAAGGTCGATACCGGTCTTGCTGTCGAGTCCGAACGCGTCGAAGTAGTAGCAGAACTTGTCAACGCCGAGGCGTCTGCCCACCTCCATGAACGCAGGGTTGCAGGAGTTGGTGAGCGCGGTCTGGAAGTCCTGCGGACCGTGACCGCCTGTCTCATGGCAGAATATCGGTCTGAGCGCGCCCACGAGCTGAACAGAGCCCGTGCACATAAAGGAGTCTTTTTCGTAGTCGATGAGGTTCTCCTCGAAGGCGGAGGCGCTGGTGACTACCTTGAATACCGAGCCCGGCTCGTATATCTCGGATATGCACTTGTTGCGCCACTGGCGCTCGAGCATCGCGCTCTCGGTCTCCTCGGGAGTGAGCTTCTCGTTGGTGATTATCGGCGAGTGGTCGACTATCTCGCGCGGCTCGTTGAGGTCGAAGCTCGGATATGTAGCCATACCCAGTACAGCACCTGTCTTCGCGTTCATAAGTATCGCACACGCGCGGTTCTTTACCTCGAAGTCGTCTACCATCTCCTTGAGGTGCTCCTCAAGGCGGTACTGTATGTTCATATCGAGCGTGAGGTATACGTCACAGCCGTTCTTGGCGGGATAGGTCTTGGAGTATCTGTAGGGGAGCTCGTTGCCGTTCGAGTCCTTGGCGGAGATAGTCCTGCCGTCGGTACCCGAGAGGTATTCGTCGTAGGACGCCTCGATGCCGTATATTCCGTAGCCGTCCGCGTGTGTGAAGCCGATAACGGACGCGGCGAGCTCGTTCTGCGGGTAGTATCTCTTGGTATCCTCCTCGACGTTGAGGCAGGTCATACCCATATCGGCAAAGAATTTGAGCAGCTCATCTGCGACGGGCTTCTCCACCTGCTCTTGAAGCACGTGATACTGCGTGTTCTCCTCCATAGCGGCAGACACCTTTTCGGGCATTATGCCGAGCTTGCTCGAGAGGAGCGTCACAGCCTCTGCGCGGAAAGCCTCCGCCGACTCGGGCAGTGTATTCGTGATGACTACCTGCTGCTCCTCGCCGTTTTCGTTGGTCGTGGTCTCTATCTTGGGCTGGAAATTGCCGCTTGCGATGTCCTCCTTCTGCTTGTCGATACGCTTCTGGAGGCTCTCCATGTCCTCGCGGAAGCGCTTGGGGTCGAGGAAGACCTTGTATACGGACGCGCTCTTCGCGAGCGGTGTCGCCTTCGAGTCGTATATCGAACCGCGGTGGGCGGGAATGATTATCGAGCCGAAGTGCTGGTCGTTAGCCATTGCCTGATACTTCTTGTTGTTGAGCACCGATATATCGAAGAAATTGCCCGCTACTACCGCAAACAGAACGAAGAACACCGTGGTCATGATGAATCTTGTTCTCAGCTTCATAGCCCTTGACGGGAGATTCTTATTTGCCATACACTCACACTTTCTATGCTTATCGTATCAGTCCCTCAACATTAGCCGATAGAAACTGTACGTTTTACTTACTTTCCATATAAAATAGAATAAGGCAGGGTGTTGTCGTGCCCCGCCTTTGAACATCTTCTTTTTTATGTGATGTCCGTTTCTATGATACTGCCGTATCGAAAAACGCTTGTCAGGCGTGGGAGCGGCCCTCCCCTGTCCGCATATTTCCGTTCCCGAACAGGGTGGGCGTTCCCGATATTCCGATCACTCGCTGTATCTCCTTGGTTCTACTATCACTACGGCATATATATTTTTTAGAGCCGTTAGCATTTAAAAATAATTACGGGCAGCCTGTTTCTATATTATATTGGTCTACCCTCTGAAATATTCTACGCAGCGATCGAAAAAGCTCTTTACTCTTCCGAGTATGCTCTGGTCCTGCGTTGGAATACTCACGACGTCATCAGTCTGGATCTCGATATACTTGATCTGAGACGAATCGATCTTCTTCATACCGAGTACATTTTCGGCGTAGTCCTCTATGTTCTTGGCGGACAGCTTGCCCTCCAGTTCCGACTGGAGCCTCACGTTCTCCGCCTCGGCAAGATTCAGCTCATTCGTGAGCGATGACACCCTGCTGTACATAGTATTGCGCCTGTTCAGGCTATAGATGACAGTGCCGAGCAGGACCGCTGCCAGGGCAGATACCAAAATAACAGTGAAGACAGAGCCGCTTTTTGCTTCTGTACGTTTCATAGTGATCTGCGGTCTTTTCGCAGGTGAACCGTGACCTTGCAGCGATTCGGGATCCTCAGCAGGTTTAGCACCGTAAACATCCGCATTATAGCTATAAACCGAATCACGCTCAGGCATTCAGCTGCGCTCCTTTCTCTATTATCCTTAGCTTGGCACTCCTGGACCTCGAGTTCCACTCAAGTTCCTCTTTGTCAGCCTCGATGGGCTTCCTGTTCACAAGCGTTCCCTGCGGCTTGTGTCCGCATACACACTGGGGAAAATCGGGCGGACAAATGCAGCCTCTGCACCAACTCGCGAATCTCTGCTTGACAAGCCTGTCCTCGAGAGAATGGAAGGTGATAACGGCAAGTCTGCCCTGTGGCTTCAGGCACGCGAAGGCTTTGTCGAGTCCTTCGGAGAGGTGGTCGAACTCACAGTTGACCGCTATCCTTATTGCCTGAAATGTCTTTTTGCAGGGATTTTTATCGCGTCTCGCCTTCTGCGGAACGCTCTCCCTGACTATGTCTGCAAGCTGTAGTGTCGTCTCGATGGGAGCCGTCTCTCTTGCGCGGATGATATTCGAGACGATACGGCGCGAGAATTTCTCCTCACCGTACTCAAATATTATCTTCGCAAGCTGCTGCTCATCGAAGGTATTCACTATGTCCGCAGCACTCATTCCGCTTTGGCTCATTCTCATATCGAGCGGCGCGTCGGAATGATAGGAGAAGCCTCTGCTCTCCTCGTCGAGCTGATGTGACGAAACTCCCAAGTCCATGAGAATACCGTCGACAGCGTCGATACCGAGCTCTTCAAGCACCTTATCTATCTCGGAATAGTTGCGGTGTATCACCACAGCATTCGGAAACTCCGCCAGTCTCTCGCCTGCCGCTTTCACGGCATCGGGGTCGCGGTCGAGAGCGATAAGTCTGCCCTTTTCGCTCAGCCTTTCGGCAATCGCAGAGGAATGCCCTCCGCCGCCCGCAGTGCAGTCAACATAGACTCCGTCGGGGCGGATGTTCAGCCCGCCGATGGTCTCAGCAAGCAGAACGGGGATATGTCTGAATTCCATAAATACTCCTTTTTATATACTTTTGCCGCGCAGGGTATTGACAAATGCGCTGCAATAGCATACAATAATCAGAGAGAGATATTTGCAAAGATCGCCTCTCTTTTTTCGGCACTGACAGACTCCTTTGTTGCCTCGAGCTTGTCATTTGCCCATATCTCGCACCTGTTCAGGTTGCCGATAATGGTTATCTCGTCTTTGATGCCTGCGCGTTCTCTGAGATTCTGAGAGATGAATATTCTTCCCTGCTTGTCGGGAGCCTGCTTTTCGGCACCGGAAAAGACCTCACGTCTTATCTGTTCGCCGTCGGTTCCTGTTATCTCAAAGAGCTTTTCGCAGTATTTATTGAATTCTTCGACGGAAAAAACGGCGAGATAGCGTCCGTCATGACTCATACAGAGGTAGAATTCGGGTCCGAGGATATCACGCAGCTTTGTAGGGAAGCTCACACGTCCTTTAGCATCTATGCTTGGCGTATAGGTACCAATCAATGGTTCACGCATGACCTTCACCTCCCCTTCCTGCTTCTCGGTGGAATATTTCACCTCAAAGTGGGTCAGACTTGCAACTTTTCACCTTTTTTTACCACCACACTAATTATAACCCATTAATGCGGGGATTGCAACCTATTATAAGGTGAAAAAATAACACAAATATACCAACAATATTAGGCTGTTTTTGGTCATTTTGTTCAAATTTTAATCATTCATCGTCAAAAGACGAACATATGTTTTTAATTTTTTTACCTCTTTTCCCCTCCAAGGGTCAAAAAGAGGTAATTTTTTTGGAATTTTACACCTCCTGAAAGTCAATGCCTCATAAAACTGCAATAAGCCTCTGAGCGGACGGGTATCCCCGCCGCTCAAAGACTTACTTTTATTGTATCTGAGTTTGTGATAGGATGTTGCTGAAACTTAGTTGGCAGTCTGTACCTGATCAGTGGTCTCGCCGACAGGAGCCTCGCTCGCTGTCTCGGTCGTACCCTCCTCCGACGTCGTATCCTCGATAGCGGTCGGCTCGGAAGTATCCTCGCCTGTGGTCTCCTCGGTGGTATCCTCCGTCGTCTCCTCCGTCGGATCCTCGGGCTCGTCGGCAGGCGAATTCGGGTCGCCGATGTTTGTGGGCTGATTATTCGGGTAAACAACGCCGGGCGTGTACCTGTAGTCCGCGTCGACCACCTCTATCTCGGAGGTGCCGTGCGGGATATCCTCGCCCTCGGGTCTCGGCGTGTAGAACACGTTGAATTTCGATGACTTGAGGTTCAGCGCGAGCTTGAACTCATAGCCCTTGACCGTGAGCTGGTCGTCGATGTTTACGTATGTAACATAGCCTGTTTCGTCGGAATATTCGGGCTGTATCCATCTTGCGGGCTCGTCTGAGAGCTTGATGTTGTACGCAGCCTCTATCATATTCCTGAGCTGGAAGTCGTCGATGTAGGTAACTGTACCGTAGTGCGGGTCATAGCAGGCGTCATAGTCGCTCGATACCGACCTGAGGTAGGGCAGGTTCGCCCAGAAGACCTCGCTGCAATTAGCGGTGATGCCGCCGCTCGAAGCCGAGAACATCGTCAGCGCGTAGTCGTCGTCATAGAACAGCGCCTGACCGAGCACGTCGCTCACCGCGTCGACAACGACCTGCGGAGGATGCGGCTTGCATCTGAGGTCTGCCGAATCGCCGTTGTGGTACATACAGTAGGTGTACACCGCGACCGCCTGAGCCTTGATAGCCTCGTAGCTCATAGTGCCGCCGACCTCGTTGAACACTATCTGCGACACCATCGAGAGCACGTCTCCCGACACGCCGTTGACGGTTATTTCGTCCTCATCGTCCACGCACGTATCCATTAAATATGTATCGGGGTAGTAGTGGAAGAGGATATCCTGATATGTCCAGTCAGAATAGGTAGCGTAGAAATTCGCGCCGTTCTGGCTCATTCCGACGCCGTGTCCCCAGCCGTAGGTCACAATCGCGAACTTGCCGGGGGTCGACTCTATCTCAGGCTCGCTCTCGAACCACGGTATATCGCCGACATATCCGCCCGTCACGTTGAGCTCGACAGGCGTGGGCTTCTTGTTTTTCTTCTTGGCTCCGCTGTTTCCCGACTCGGGGGAAGCCTCATAGCTGATGAGAGAGAGGCTGTCGTCGTAATCGTCGAGCGTAGCCTTGTACCACTCTATCTCCTCCTGCTGCTCCTGCTCCTCCGCCTCGGAAGTAGTCTCCGCAGCGGTGGTATCGGTATCGGTGGAGGTCTCGGAGGTAGCAGTGCCCTCCGTAGTAGTTGTGGTATCCGCGGCACTTGCCGCATAGCTCGGACCCGTGAACGCTATCACGACTCCCGCAATGGCAGCCACCGCCCTCTTAAAAGGTGTTTCAGTCTTCATCGCTATCACCTCTTTCAATGAAATGTATGTTATGCTTACTGAGCCGCCTCGGTGGTCTCCTCCGTAGAGGGCTCTGTAGGCGCGTGTGCTTTCTTGTACTCCTCCGTCTTCTCGACGGTATCGAGCGAACCGCTCTTTTCGCCGTCGCGAAGCCGTCTCGCTATGATTATGAAGCGCGAGTTGTCCTCGTCGGCATAGCAGGTCGAGAGCGTCAGCAGCTTGTCGCCGTATCTGACGTCGATCCCCGTATCAAAGAGCTGACGTCCTCTCGCAAGGGTCATGTACTCGTTGAAGGTCTCCTCGTCGTCGAGCTCCTCCATATCCCAGTAGCCGAAATCGGTATAGGTATGACCGCTGGTTATGGCGCAGCAGCAGATGACGTAGTCGTAGTCCCTGTAATTCGAGCTGAGCTCGATGAACGGCGCCGCCTTGAAGAACTCGTAATCCTGTCGGTATCTTCTTATCGAGCCGAACATCGTATTGTTAGCCATATTGTGTCCGTAGAGGACGATATTTTCGGACTGCTCGTCTTCGATACTGCCGAAGTTGTCGCGGAAGTCCATAAATATCGACCCTTCGCGGTGGTATGTGCGGTCGACGCCGCGCTCGAGGTAGTAGGAATTGACCTCATGCGCCTCACCGCCGTAGTAAGGCACGCCCTCGGGCACCTCGCCGGGGTCCTGAACAATGGGGTAATCCACCTTTGTCTGGTCTATTTTTATCCAGCCCACGATGTCCTTATTCTGTTTCAGGAGCATCTTCGCCTTTTCGGTCATGCCCGTCTCGGAGGGGACGTAGTCATACGTCGGGAGCGTGGTAGGCTCGGTCGACGCCTCGGTCACGGGCTCGACCCTGCCGACGACGTGCTCCTCCATCTTCTCCTTGCAGCCGAAGAAGGACAGCGTCACGAGCCCCGCCGCAGCGGCAAGAGCTCCGCAGGCTGTGATAAGCTTTGCTTTGGTTTTCACTTGTATCAATCCTCGATATTCGCTTTTCTATTCTCTTATCTCACGGTCCGTACGGGACGAACGCTGTGGGGTCGTATTTTTCATTCGGGTGCTGCTCATAGTAGACATTGGGCCATTTTATATTTGTATTGGCCTTGCTGTTCTTGGTGCCCTCGTAGAGGTCCTCGCCCGGGCGGACGCGGCGCGCCATGAGTATGAGCCTTCCGCGCTCGTCACCGATGACGTCGGTATTGCAGGTGGACACCGTCAGCAGCGGGTCGCCGTACTTCACGTCGACATCGTTGGTGCGGAGGGTGCGCCTCTTCGCCTCGTTAACGAAGTCGTAGAACTCCTCCTCGTCGTCGAAGTTGAGGGTGTTCCAGCAGTCGTACTCCGTATCGGTATCGTCCTCCGCATCGAGCAGGAAGAACGAGAATATCTTATATGTGTACTGCTCGTAGTTGGAGTTGAACTCGATTATCGGGTGGCTCTCATAGTAGTTCTCGTTGCGGCGGTAGTATTTCAGCGTTCCGAACATACTCTCGTCAGCCATATTGTGACCGTATACGATGAGGTTGTCGGAGTTCTTCTCGACGAGCCTGTGGTCCTCGACGATGTCGAAGCTGTTGCGCCAGTCGAGGAAGAGCGCGCCCGCACGGGAATTCTCGCCCTTGAAGTTGGTGTTGAGGTACTTGCTGTTATCCTTAGCCTGCACGACGGGCAGAGCCACAATGGGGTCGCCGTCGACGGTAGGTATCGTCATATACCCGATGGTATCGGGGTTGATATCGAGCAGCTTCTTCGCGCCCGGGAGAAGGTCGTAGTACTTGTCGTCGATGTTCTTCTCCTCCTCGACCGACGTGATTATCGGCGTGTAGGTGCGGTAGATATCGTCGATATTGCTGTACTCCATACGGCTGCGCCACAGGTCGAGGTAGTAGTCGCCGACCATATAGCCGCACACGACTATCGCCACGAGCGAGCCGAGGAAGACGAACTTCCTGACTATCTCGAGCGGCTTGTCCCCCTTCTCGGGGAAGAGCCCGCGGAGCTTCTGCCCGAGGGTCTTGGGCTTTTTCTTCTTCTTTTTCTTTTTCTTGACGTCCTGATGCATACGCGGCTCGGTATGGGGAGTATTCGCCCATGCCTCGCGCGGCTTTCTCATGGGACTGAGCGCCGCTCTCTGAGGTGCGGCAGCCTGCGGCTGTGCCTCGGCGGCGGGAGCCTCCTCAGCGGGAGTATGCGCCTGCACGTCACCCTGCGGCTCTGCCTCGTACGCGGGAGCTTCCTCGCGAACAGGAGCTTCCACACGATCGGGAGCCGCCTCGCGGACGATATCCTCCGCAGTAGCAGCAGCCTCCTCAGGAATTGCCTCCTCCGCCCTGCTCTGCGCAGCAAGCTTGCTCTGCTTCACGCGCCTGAACTTCTCCGCGAAGCTCTCCTCGGCGGCGGAAATGGCTTCCTCTGCGGTCTGAGCCTGCACGGGAGCGGTCTCCTGCGGCACATCGGCGTGGAGCGAAGCCCTGATAGCCTTTATCTTCTCGGCTTTTCTCAAAGCCTCGGCGGCGGCTTGCTCTTCATTCAGTTTATCTATGTAATTATCGCTCATAAGTTGATTTCAGCCTCCGCGTGTGGTTTGCGACAGCTGTCCGCGTGAGGGTACAGCTATCCCCTTATCTATATAATTTTACACTATCAGCCGACCCTTTGTCAAGGTCTGAGCTCAAAGTTTCACAGTATCACCTTGAACTGTTCGGACTTAGTTCACATTTATGCCGTTCTGTACAAAAATTATGTGTTGAATTTGTGCAAATGTTAAAATGTGTGACGGCACCTGTAGGGGCTGATGCCCCCCCTACAAGAAGCAAGAATATAGAAGCAAGACGCAAGATGTAGGGGCGGCGTCCCGCCGCCCGCGGAATCATTCGCTGCATTGCGTGCGCACGGAATGCGCCCTACACATTACTTGGAATAATTGAACGTCTTGATGGTAGTTCCCTCGACCGCCTTCTGTATCAGCGGCTCGAAATTGAAGCTGTTCTGCGCCTTTTCGATATCCTCGAGGCGCGGACGCACCTTCGGGTGGCGGGGAGTGAACACAGTGCAGCAGTCCTCGTACGGGAGGGTCGAGGTCTCGAATGTGTCTATTTTACGCGATATCTCGATTATCTCGGTCTTGTCCATGCCGATGAGCGGACGCAGCACGGGTATGCGGCAGACCGCGTCCGTGCAGCCGATAGCCGCCATGGTCTGGCTCGCGACCTGTCCCACGCTCTCGCCCGTGATGAGGGCAAGGCAGTTGTCCTTTTCGGCTATGCGCTGGGCAATTTCCATCATCAGACGGCGCATGATTATCGTGAAGAACTCCTCGGGGCAGTTGTCCTTGATAGCCTCCTGTATCTCGGTGAACGGCACGCAGTAGAACGCGATACCGCCGCACCAGTCGGTCAGCTTCTCGCAGAGCTGCTCCACCTTGAGCTGCGCGCGGTCGGAGGTGTACGGCGGGCTGACGTAGTGTATCGCCGCGATGTGCACTCCCCTCTTCGCCATCATCCAGCCCGCGACAGGACTGTCAATGCCTCCCGACAGCAGCAGCAGAGCCTTTCCGCTGCTCCCGACGGGGAGTCCGCCCGCGCCCTTGATGTTCTCGGCGTGAACGTAGGCGTTGGTATCGCGTATCTCGACCGTCACCGTTACCTCGGGCTCCTTGACGTCGACCGTGAGGTTCGGGAACTTTTCGAGCAGTACAGCGCCGAGCTCCGCGCATATCTCGGGCGACTTCATCGGGAAAGCCTTGTCCGAGCGCTTCGCCGCGACCTTGAACGTCCTCGCCGTACCGAGCACGCCGCCGCAGTAATCTATCGCCTTTTCCGTGATATCGGCAAAATCCTTCTCGCACACGCACGCCCTGCACAGAGCCGCAATGCCGAAGACCTTGCCCACGCGCTCGACAACCTCGTCGAGGTCGATGTCATCGTCGAGCGGGGTGATGTAGGTCGTGGACTGCGCGCTCGTCATCTGAAAATGCCCGAGGCGCTTGAGTCTGCGCTTGATGTTTTTGATGAGCATATCCTCGAAGGACTTCTTGTTCAGTCCCTTGAGCACCATTTCGCCGTATTTTACAAGTACTATCTCTTTCATATTTTTTCTCCTATACTATTATAATATTACTTATTCTCCCATACTATATCTTTGAAGCTCCTGTACCCGATAACATCTCTTGCACCCTTTATTCTGCCGAACATCTCACGCTGCTCCTCTCTGCTGTAGCTGCGGAGCATATCGTCGGTGAGCGGCTTCTTTTCGAGTGACCATGCTTCGGCGGGGACTCCGTCCCTGAACCTGACGGCGATATAGTAGGTCGTGCTCTTCCTGCCTGAATAATATTTGTTCGTCACGCTCTCGGGGAGCAGCTCACACGGCTCGTTGACCAATCCGTCCTTGCCGCAGGTCGCCCTGACTATGTATTCCTTATCATCGGGGACGCTCCTGCCCTGCGCTTCACAGCAGTCTCTTACCTGTGCATAGATGGCTTTTCCGCACTCCGATGCCACGGCGTCCCTGTCGTCTATCATGCGGCTGCCCCACGCCATATTCAGCCCATAGATATAGATCAGCAGTCCGACGAGAATGATCGCTGTCGGCGCAACCAGACACCCCAATATTATCAGCACCTTGTGGGATTTTCTGCCATTCTTCGGTGCGTTTCCGACTTCTGTATTCTTCATTTCGTCCATAGTAAACCTCCGTTTCCGCACGAACACACAGTCCTCGGGTTTACCCTCTTACGTTTGCGATGCCATCGGCAAGTGCGCGTGTGAACTCCTCTATCTCTGCTTCTGTCGTCTCTGATGTCATGCTGATACGAAGTGCCGAATCCGCCCGTTTGCCCGTGATACCGAACTGCCCGAGCACGCCGCTCTGCTGTCCCTTCGAGCACGCCGAGCCGCTCGAGACGTATATCCCACGGCTCTCGAGGTAGTGGAGCATTATCTCCGAACGCTTGCCTGCCGCGGAGATGTTCACCACATAGGGTGAGCCGTCCGCAGGCGAGTTGACCTCCACGCCCTCTATCGCAGCGAGGAGCTCCGTCAGACGCGCTCTCAGCGCAGATACGCGCTCATAGCGCTCGCTTATGGTCGGGGAGAGCTTCTCCACCGCCGCTCCGAACGCGCAAATCAGCGGCACGCTCTCGGTGCCCGAGCGTATGCCCTTTTCCTGCTTGCCGCCTGTAACTACGGGGATAAGGCGCACACCTTTGCGGATATACAGAGCTCCCACGCCCTTTACGCCGTGTATCTTGTGCCCGCTCAGCGAGATGAGGTCTGCGCCGAGCGCATTCGCCTTCACGGGGAGCTTCATATACGCCTGCACGCAGTCCGTATGCGTGATAATGTCCTTGAATCGGCGCTTTACAGCGGTGAACGTCTCCTTCACGGGCAGGATATAGCCCGTCTCGTTGTTGACGTACATCATCGTCAGCAGCACCGTCTCCTCGTCGCAGGCGGAGACGAAGTCCTCGGCGTAGAAGCGCCCGTCCGCACGCGGCGATACCCTCACGACCTCGAAGCCCTTGCTCTCAAGGTCGGCAAGCGTCTCCTCCACGGAGGCGTGCTCCACCGCCGAAGCCACTATCTTACGGCGTTTTCTGCCATAAGCGGCGGTCGCTCCGCGCAGGGCGAGGTTGTTACTCTCGGTCGCACCCGAGGTGAATATTATGTTGTCGGCAGCCGCCCCCAGCGAGTCCGCGATAGTCTTGCGGGCTTTGTCCATGGCGAGCTGAGCGTTCAGCCCCGCCCTGTGGAGCGACGAGGGGTTGCCGAAATTGTCGGTCATCGCCTCCAGCGCAGCCTGCACCGCTTCGGGACAGGGCTTGGTCGTGGCGGCATTGTCAAGATATATCATAGCTTCAACTACTTTCTATAAACAGTAACTTTTATTATAACATATTTTTTTAAGATTGTCAAAAGCGAGAGTAGGGACGCGCATTGCGCGTCCGCAAAATCCCCGCATACCTGCGGACGACCGATGGTCGTCCCTACAATCGGTCGAATCAACATTGTGTAGGGGACGGCGCAGCTAACGGCTGCCCGTCCCCTCTGTCAGCTGCGCTGACATCTCCCCACACTGTGGGGAGTCACCCGACGTCCCGTGTAGGGGCGCACACTGTGCGCCCGCAAGCAAGAGGCAAAGCACGGGCGAGCGGAACTCGCCCCCACATTTATAATATAGCAAAAAAATGTAAAAAAGCCCTTGACAAGCCCGATTTATTGTGTTATAATAGTTTTACCTCGTTTGGGGTTATTTTTTATGCCCCGCAGAGGGAGGCAAACGACCTACCTCCGCACGCGGAGGAAATATTATTTCAGGAGGTGCCGTTATGAGAGTGAAAATTACATTGGCTTGCACTGAGTGCAAACAGCGTAATTACGTTTCCAAGAAGAACAAGAAGAACGATCCGGACAGAATTGAAATGATGAAGCACTGCAAATTCTGCCGCAAGCACACTCTTCACAAGGAAACAAAGTGATCGGAGGGAGTATTTGAATGGCTAAGGACAAGGAAAATACAGCTTCCGAAAAGAAGGATAAGAAGGAAAAGAAGTCCAAGAAGGAACCCAATAAGATCGTTAAGTGGTTCAAGGACCTGAGGATCGAATTCAAGAAAGTCGTATGGCCCACCAAGGAGACCGTCATCAACAACACAGCAGTCGTTCTCGCGGTTGTTGCAGGCTCCGCTATAATCGTAGGCGCGCTCGACTTCGGATTCCTCCATTTGCTTAGCTTCATTTACACGCTGGGCAAGTAAACAGCTCTGAGGAGGATAGCTATGTCAGAAGCAGCTAAGTGGTACGTTATCCACACTTATTCGGGCTATGAAAACAAGGTAGCCCAGAATATTGAGAAGGTTGTAGAAAACCGCAAGCTTCATGACCTTATCCAGGAGGTCAGAGTCCCTACCGAGAAGGTGACAGAGATCACCGACGGTAAAAGCAAGGAAATAGAACGTAAGACCTTCCCGGGCTACGTTCTCGTCAAGATGGTTGTTACCGAGGACACATGGTATGTTGTCAGAAATACAAGAGGCTGCACGGGCTTTGTAGGTCCTGCCTCTGAACCCACTCCCCTCTCCGAGGAAGAGGTCAAGAAGACCTTCGGCATCGACGTTTCCACTGTCGAGGTCAACTTCAAGGAGGGCGACCGCGTTCAGATCTCGGGCACTGCTATGGACGGCTTTATCGGCGTAGTTCAGGGTATCAACATCGAAGAGCGAACAGTTGATCTTCTCGTATCAATGTTCGGCAGAGAAACCCCCACCACACTGCCTATCAATCAGGTAATCAAGGTGGAGGACTAATTAGGTCAAAAGAGAAGCCGAAGTCGGCTTCAGTGGGAGAGGTAAAATAATTCTTGCCTCGCCATTTACCACATTTATGGAGGTGCGAATTCAATGGCACAGAAAGTAGTTGGCTACATTAAGCTTCAGATCGCAGCAGGAAAGGCTACTCCTGCACCGCCTGTTGGACCTGCTCTTGGTCAGCACGGCGTAAACATCATGGCATTTACAAAGGAATTCAACGAGAGAACAAAGAACGATATCGGTATGATAATCCCTGTTGTTATCACAGTATACGCTGACCGTTCATTCTCTTTCATCACTAAGACTCCCCCCGCAGCTGTTCTCATCAAGAAGGCTTGCAAGATAGACAAGGCATCGGGAGTTCCGAATAAGACTAAGGTCGCTAACATCTCTAAGGCTGACGTTCAGAAGATCGCCGAGATCAAGATGCCCGACCTCAACGCAGGCTCACTCGAAGCTGCTATGAGCATGATCGCAGGTACAGCTCGCTCAATGGGCGTTGTAGTTGTTGACTAATTGTTGAATACTAACTTTGAATGACGATAGGGGCATATCCCCTGTTCCGACTTCTCAATGGTGGGAGGAAAATTCCGCTAATCGGGTAAAATCCCGATATTACCACTTTAATAGGAGGAAATATAATGAAACACGGCAAGAAATATGTTGACAGCGCAAAGGCTGTTGATTCTGCAAAATTTTATGAGTCCGCTGAGGCTCTCGAGCTCGTTTGCCAGAACGCTAAGGCTAAGTTCGACGAGACTGTAGAGGCTCACATCCGTCTCGGCGTTGACTCACGTCACGCTGACCAGCAGGTTAGAGGCGCTGTTGTACTTCCCAACGGTACAGGTAAGACAGTCCGCGCTCTCGTTTTCTGCAAGGAGGACAAGTATGAGGCTGCTCAGGCAGCCGGTGCTGACTACGTTGGCGGTATGGATCTCGTAGACAAGATCATGAAGGAAAACTGGATGGACTTCGACGTTGTAATCGCTTCTCCCGACATGATGGGCGTTGTAGGTCGTCTCGGTAAGGTGCTCGGTCCCCGCGGACTCATGCCCAACCCGAAGGCAGGTACAGTAACTCCCGACGTTGCAAAGGCTGTTACTGAGGCTAAGGCAGGTAAGATCGAGTATCGTCTCGACAAGACCAACATCATCCACTGCCCCATCGGTAAGGCTTCCTTCGGCGCAGCTAAGCTCGACGAGAACTTCACAACTCTTATGGAGGCTATCGTAAAGGCTAAGCCTGCTGCTGCTAAGGGTACTTACCTCAAGAGCTGCACAGTTACTTCTACAATGGGTCCCGGAGTTCCCGTTGCTACAGCTAAGTACGGTGTCTGATTCAGGTAAATAGCAATAATTAAGGGCGTACATTTTATGTACGCCCTTTTTATTATGCCTGAATATTGACTTGTATGGGCTCCGCTGTCGGCTCCTCGCCGAGAACCTGCGGAAGTGACCTGTAGAATACGACTGCTCCAGCAAGCACGCCGACCGCTACCGCGAAGAATACAACCTCGAACAGCCACAGCGGCATACCCAGCACGTGCGGAAAAATGACCGTGCAGTCCGCCGCGAAGTGTATGAATATCGCCAGCGGATACAGCCACAGCTTCCCCTTCTGACGAACGCCCGCAAACACGATAATGGACAGTGCCACATGAAGCATTATCGCGGAGATACGCTCGAAAAAGCCCAGCATATAGGTATCGAAGCCGTTCTCCGTCATGGTTCTGAGATTTGTCATGAAGGCATCCTTCAGCTCGTCGCTGTACTGTGCAGTGACAGTGTCGAGCATACCCGTATTCGTCAGCAGCGCCAGAAGCAGCGTAAAAGCCGCCCCGCCTCCGACGAGCAGCACGCTCTCGATGCCGCCGTGACCGATACCGTAGGTCACGCCGTCGCGCCTGTCCCTGTACTTGCGCATGAGCGTCTTCATACCGACAACGCGCCCCGTCTCCTCGAATATACCCGCCATAGCCGCCGAAAAAAGGTAAAGCGGCAGAGGCTTGCCGAGGATACCGAGCGTCTTATTGTCGATGAACGTAATGACGAATGCGACTCCTCCCTCGATGAGCAGCGCAAACACGGGGAACACCAAACATCCCACCCAGAACGGCACGAGCTTCGCCTTCGTCCTGACCATCCATACGACCAGCACGACTATCGGCAGCAGCACCGCGAGGCAGCCCTCCGTAAGCGCGCCGAGTATCGCCGAAGCTGAAAAGCGTAGATTTTCCATATAGCCCTCCATAATCAAAAATTATACTTTATTATATCATGTTTCTCCCCTCTCGTCAAGCCCGCCAAAGGCTCTGTCTTTGGAATCCGCCAGAGGCTCTGCCTACAGCAGAGCTGCATATAGCATCACAAGCCAAATCAAAGATTTG
>JAUMVH010000018.1:11627-23081 GCA_030530245.1 Ruminococcus sp. | reverse complement strand
TCACATACGAGCAGCGGCAAGTCTGTACCCGCGATTTTTAGACTCTTCCGCGCAAAAAGGGCACAGGGAAGCTTCCCCATGCCCTTTTTTTCGCGTTATCGGGTAGTTGTTACCCTCGTCGTGTCCGTTGTGGTCGTGGCAGTCATATCGCCGTCGAGACCGTCGATGATGTCGTTTGCGGCATCGCCTGCCCCGCCGATGATGTCAATCGCCGCGTTTCCATCGCCGCCGACGATGTCCTAGCCCGCGTTCTTCGCGCCGTCAACAGCGTCGCGCGCGTGGTCTTCAAGGGAGTTGCCGTCGGTTCTCCCGTAATCGTGGTTCTCGTAGTAAGAGCCGTCGTTTCGGTCGTCGTTCCTGTCAGCTCCGCAGCCCGTGAGGACGCACGTCATCATTAAAAAAACGGAGCTTATTGCTAAAATCTTTTTCATACAAATCATATCCTTTTCAAATACTTATTGCGGACAGTCTTTCCACAATACATTTTTATTCTTTACACGTTTTCCCCGTTTATCCACAGGGTTTTCAACTTTTTTGGGCTGTCAAATACTGTATTTTACGTCTTCCTTCACACTTTCCACAATATTTTCAACAGCTAAAGCGCGAAATCAACGTCCCATTCAACAGACTGTTGAAAACTTCTCGACACGTCCGAGCCCAATTTTTAGCATTATATTGCTGACGGTTGATAAAACATTGACGATGTGCTATAATAGTATTATCGGACAGGAGGTATGCTATGTTCAACGGATTTTCGCAGGAGGCGCTCGACTTCCTGCTCGGTATCAGATACAACAACGACCGCGAGTGGTTCGAGCCGCGCAAGGACATCTACACCACGCACGTCTACGAGCCGATGAAGGCGCTCGCGGAGGAGATATACGCGCCGTTCGCCGATACGGGAATGATGTACAAGGCGGGGAGGATCTACCGCGACGAGAAGTTCCCGCCGTACCTCCACTACCGCGACACGATGTGGATATACGTGCGCTACGAGGCGTTTTGGTGGAACAAGACTCCGACGCTCTATTTCGAGCTCTCGCCCGAGGGAGCGGAGTTCGGCTTCCGAATCGCCACGCCCGAAGCCGCCGTTATGGAGCGCTTCCGCAGTATGCTCGCGGAGGACGGCGGGGAGTTCCTGACGCTCGCGAAGAAGCTGAAGCGCAGGGGTATCAGCTTCGGCGGTGCGGAGTACAAGCGCCCGAAGAAGTGTCCGCTGCCCGAGGCGGAGGAATTTTTCCGCAAGAAGGGGCTGTCGGCGTACATGAAGGTGACGGACCTCGCGGAGCTGTCGTCGCCTGAGCTCGCAAAGCGCGTAGTGAAGACGTTCAGGGACGTGATGCCGCTGAATGATATGTTCCACGAGATAGTGGAGGTCGAGGAGCTGTCGAAGGCGCTGTTGAAGGAGCAGTCGGCGGAGCCCGAGCGCGAGCCCGTAAAGGCGCCGACGACCGAGTTCATGTGGTAGGCGGCGGCGCAGTGTCCGCGCTGCCAGTTCGCGGCGTCGCTTGCTTCGCTCGCTTACTTTGCTTGAACGGCAAGTCTGTACCCGCGTCTGTAACAATCGCGGAATTTGCTTCCGCCGCTGACAAACTACGGCGCGAAGCCAAAAGTTTCGCTCAAGCCTTTTCAAAGGCTTGCGGAGTCCAGAGGCAGAGCCTCTGGCGGGGGCAAGGGGCGGAGCCCCACAACACGTAAGGCGCCTCGCAAGGGGTGAATCAAAAAACAGCCCAGTGGGCTGTTTTTTGAGAGGGGACGCCTTGCAAGAGAAGGCGTCCCCTGCTACCGTTCCATAGTTTTAGCCTGCGGAGTTATCTCCGCACGAAATTGCAATGTCGTTTGTTTCGGGACGTCGAGGACGCCGTCCCCTACATCACGTCGCCGCAAGTTGTTTTGTAATTTGCGGACGCCCAGAGGGCGTCGCTACATTTTCCCACACAAACAAAAAGAGGACTGAAACCAGTCCTCTTTGCTTTTATAGTCCTGCGGAGTAGCTGTACACCTTCACGCCGTCGCAGCCGAAATCGGCTTCGCCTGTGACACCGACCCTGTTCCCGTCGTAGCCGAGCGGGACGGTGAGCGTCGGGCTGTCGATGCTCTTATCATTGCGCGTCACAACATAGCCCTTGGCGCCCTGAAAAATGACCTCGCGCTCTATGAGCACCGTGTCATTATCGAGCAGCACGGTCGTGTTGGTGTTCCAGTCGTCGTTGTAGATAGCGATGATACGCTTGTTGTCGGTGTATTTCCCGATATTGCGCTCGGTAACACTTCCGTCGGCGCTTAACCTGCCGCTGTCGGCGAGCCCGAATGTGAAGCCCGCTATCCTCAAAACGTCCGCTTTTTCGCTGCTTTCGTAGGTGTCGTAGGCTGGCGAGCAGCCGCTCAGCAGCAGAGCCGCAAGCGCTCCGACAGCTAAAAGTTTAGCTCTTTTCATATTTGATATCAGGTGTGTTCCGCGGAGACAGCTTCCGATTCGGAAAACCGCGCCGCGAAGCCGCCCGCGGGGGCTCCCCGCCGCTTACTCTATATCGCCGTGATGAGCTTGAAGCGACTTTACCTCGAGGCACTTGTTGAGCTTCTTTGCCTTGATACCCTCGACGCTCGCCTTAGCTGCCGCCATTGTCGTGATGTAGCTTACGCGGTGCTTGATAGCCGCCTTGCGGATATAGCTGTCGTCGTAGATACTGGTCTTGCCTGCGGGAGTATTAATAATGAGCTGTATCTCGCCGTTGGCTATCTCGTCGGCAATGTTCGGACGTCCCTCGTATATCTTGAAGATACGCTTGCAGGGAATGCCCGCTTCCTTTATCATTTCGTAGCTCTTGCCCGTCGCGAGGATATTGAAGCCTATCTCGTGGAAGCCCTTCGCAATTTCAAGGAGCTCGGGCTTATCGCGCTCGCAAACCGAGAGGAGCACTGTACCCTCCTCGGGGAGCGGGTTCTTGGTAGCCTCCTGAGCCTTGTAGTAAGCCTCGCCGAACGACTTCGCGATACCGAGAACCTCGCCTGTGGAGCGCATCTCGGGTCCGAGGACGGGGTCGACCTCCTGGAACATATTGAACGGGAAAACGGCTTCCTTAACGCCGTAGTGATTTATCTTGCGGTCCTTGAGCTCGGGCACAGGCGAGGGTCTGCCTGTGATAGAGGAGGTGATGATGTCCGTAGCTATCTTGACCATGTTGATGTCGCAGACCTTCGATACGAGCGGAACTGTACGCGAAGCACGCGGATTAGCCTCGAGCACGTAAACTGTGTCGCCCTCGATAGCGTACTGCATATTCATAAGACCGCATACGTTCATCTCTACGGCTATCTTCTTGGTGTACTCCTTGATAGTAGCGACCTGCTTCTCGGTGAGGTTCTTCGAGGGGAGGATACAAGCGGAATCGCCCGAATGTACGCCTGCGAGCTCGATGTGCTCCATAACGGCGGGAACGAAGCAGTGTGTGCCGTCGGAGATAGCGTCAGCCTCGCACTCTGTCGCGTGGTTGAGGAAGCGGTCGATGAGGATAGGTCTGTCGGGAGTTACGCCGACAGCCGCGTCCATGTATATCTTCATCATTTCGTCGTCGTGAACTATTTCCATTCCGCGTCCGCCGAGAACGTACGAGGGACGAACCATTACGGGATAGCCGATACGGTTGGCTATCTCGATAGCCTCGTCAGCGTTTACAGCCATACCCGCCTCGGGCATAGGAATGCCGAGCTTGTCCATCATAGCGCGGAAGTGGTCGCGGTCCTCAGCGAGGTCGATAGTCTCGGGAGTAGTACCGAGGATATTTACGCCGTACTTCTTGAGGTCGCTCGCGAGGTTGAGCGGGGTCTGACCGCCGAACTGTGCGATAACGCCGACGGGCTTCTCCTTCTCGTGGATAGAGAGCACATCTTCGAGGGTGAGGGGCTCGAAGTAGAGCTTGTCGGAGGTATCGTAGTCGGTGGAAACAGTCTCGGGGTTGCAGTTAACGATAATGGACTCGAAGCCGAGCTTTTTGAGCGCGAGAGCCGCGTGAACACAGCAGTAGTCGAACTCGATACCCTGACCGATCCTGTTGGGACCGCCGCCGAGTATCATTATCTTGGGCTTGTCGGTATTTACGGGGCTCTTGTCCTCGTCGAGGTGGTAGGTGGAGTAGTAGTAAGCTGCGTTCTGGGTGCCGCTTACGTGAACGCCCTCCCAAGCCTCCTTTATGCCGAAGCCGATACGAGCGTCGCGTATCTCCTGCTCGGTGACCTCGAGGAGCGAGCTGAGGTAGCGGTCGCTGAAGCCGTCGAGCTTAGCCTGTCTGAGCACATTCTCTGCGGGAACCGCGCCCTTGTTCGCGAGGAGAGCCTCCTCCTCGTCGACAAGCTCCTTCATCTGCTCGATGAAGTACTTCTTTATCTTTGTGAGCTCGTGGAGCTCGTCAACAGTCGCGCCCTTGCGGAGAGCCTCGTACATCACGAACTGTCTCTCGCTGGTGGGGTATTTGAGCTCGGACAGGAGCTGTTCCTTTGTCATATCGTTGAAGTTCTTGGCGAAGCCGAGACCGTAGCGGTCCTTCTCGAGCGAGCGGATAGCCTTCTGGAAAGCCTCCTTGTAGGTCTTGCCAATGCTCATTACCTCGCCGACAGCTCTCATCTGCGTGCCGAGCTTGTCCTCAGCGCCCTTGAACTTCTCGAACGCCCAGCGGGCGAACTTGATAACGATGTAGTCGCCGTCGGGAACGTACTTGTCGAGGGTGCCGTACTTGCCGCAGGGTATCTCGTCGAGCGTGAGACCGCAGGCAAGCATTGCCGATACGAGTGCTATCGGGAAGCCCGTAGCCTTTGAAGCGAGCGCGGAAGAGCGCGAAGTACGGGGATTTATCTCAATAACTACGATACGTCCCGTCTCGGGGTCGCGTGCGAACTGGCAGTTACAGCCGCCGATTACCTCGATGGACTCGATAATGCGGTAGGACATCTCCTGAAGCTCCTTCTGGACGTCCTCGGGGATAGTCAGCATAGGCGCGGAGCAGAACGAATCGCCCGTATGCACGCCGATGGGGTCTATATTTTCAATGAAGCAAACGGTTATCTTATTGTTGTTGGCGTCGCGTACTACCTCGAGCTCGAGCTCCTCCCAGCCGAAGATGCACTCCTCGACGAGGACCTGTCCCACGAGTGAAGCCTGCAAGCCGCGTGCACATACGACCTTGAGCTCGTCGACGTTATATACCATACCGCCGCCTGCGCCGCCCATGGTGTACGCGGGACGGAGAACAACAGGATACTTGAGCTTCTCGGCTATCTTGACGGCTTCGTCTACCGAGTAGGCTACCTCGCTCCTCGGCATACCGATACCGAGAGCGCTCATAGCGTTCTTGAACTCGATACGGTCCTCGCCGCGCTCGATAGCGTCTACCTGAACGCCGATGACCTTCACGCCGTACTTCTCGAGCACGCCTGCCTTGTCGAGCTCGGAGCAGAGGTTGAGTCCCGACTGACCGCCGAGGTTCGGGAGCAGCGCATCGGGGCGCTCCTTCTCGATTATCTGTGTAAGTCTTGCGAGGTTGAGAGGCTCGATGTAGGTGATATCGGCTACATCGGGGTCTGTCATGATAGTAGCGGGGTTAGAGTTTACAAGAACTATCTCGTAGCCCAGATTCCTCAGTGCCTTGCAAGCCTGAGTACCCGAGTAGTCGAACTCGCAGGCCTGTCCGATGATGATAGGGCCCGAGCCGATGATCATGATCTTGTTTATATCCTGTTTTTTGGGCATATTGTTCTCCTCACCCGTGCATAGGGTATGCACGACATAGATTTACCATTTGTCATGGCATAAATTCTTACCTTATATCATATCATATTTCCCGACAAATTGCAAGGAAAAATACGCGCGAGATTTCCTCGGATTTTGTTGAAAATGATATATGGCGAGCCGTTAGCTTTGGTGGGGCGGTGAAATAATATATCTGCAAAAATTTCTTGACAGCGGGGAAAAAATGTGATATAATATCTCTCGGACACGGGCTTGTAGCTCAGTTGGGAGAGCGCTGCGTTCGCAACGCAGAGGTCGAGGGTTCGAACCCCTTCAAGTCCACCAGCGCCGAGCGGGCGCGCGCGATTCGCGCGTTCGCTCGTAAACGCGCTTAGTTTTATAGTGCGGTGACATTTCTCCGCGCATGACAGTCATCTATTTAGTATAGATAACACATGCGGCGTGTCGCCGCAGCCAAATCGCGCTTCACTTTGTGTGGGGCGCGATTTTTTTGCGTTCGATAGCAGTGTAGGGGACGCCGCCCTCGGCGTCCCGCATTTATTGCCGACTGCGACGAACTTGCCCACTTGTAATTTTTTCACATACGTGTTATAATGTATGGTATGAATCAAATTTTCGGAGTGTAAACAATGAATAAGTATAAAAAGCTCGCGATGAATACGGGCGTGTTCGCGATAGGCAGCTTCGGCTCGAAGATACTGGTCATACTGCTGACGCGCCTCTACTCGCGCCACCTCGACCCCACCAACTCCGCGATAAAAGAGCTCCTCGAGCCGACCGCGCTGTTTTTGCAGCCGATATTCACATTCGCGCTTCAGGAGTACCTGATACGCTTCGGGCTCGACAAGAACTACGACAAGCGCGAGGTATTCACTACCTCGGGAGCGATAACGCTCGCGGGAATGGTGCTGATGGCGCTGTTTGTGCCGATACTGAGCCTTATCCCCGCCATGAGCTATCTGCGCGGCTACGTGATACTGCTGACGGTTTACGTCACGACGTCGTCCCTGCGAATGCTTTGCCAGCAGTTCGTCCGCTCGCGGGACATGGTCAAGCTCTTCTCGCTCGACGGCATACTCGCGACGCTGACGCTGTTCCTGTTCAACCTGCTGTTCATAGCGGGCTTCCACTGGGGAGTAACGGGCTTCATGCTCGCGGTGATACTCTCCGACCTGCTCTCGGCGATATTCCTGTTCGCAGTGGCAGACCTCGGCAAATTCGCGCGCCCCGAGTGCTTCAACGCCGCCCTCGGCAAGGAGATGATGCACTACGCCGCGCCGCTTATCCCGACCATTGTCATGTGGACGGTAACGAGCTTTTCCGACCGTCTGTTCATCGAGAATATGAAGAGCGACCGCGTAGAGCTCGGCAAGACCTCGGTCACGCTTTACGGCTACGCGAACCGCATACCCAATCTTATCTCCATGGTCTCGACGATATTCTTTCAGGCGTGGAATATGTCCGCGATAACGGAGAACGAGTCCGCCGACAGGAGCGAGTTCTACGAAAAGGTCTACAACGCCTATGAGGCGATACTCTTCATCGCAGCGGCGGGACTTCTGCTGATAATCAAGCCGCTTTCGGGCTTCCTCGTCGTCTCCGACAACTTCAAGGTATACGCGGACGTCTACCTCTACACGCCGATACTCGTATCAGCGGTGCTTTTCATGTCGCTGAACCAGTTCCTCGGCAGTATCTACTCCGCGACCAAGCACACGAAAAACAGCTTCTGGACGGCGCTCATCGCCTGCTCGGTAAACATCGTGCTGAACTTCATGCTCATACCCGAATGGGGCATACAGGGCGCGTCGATAGCGACCTTCCTGAGCTATTACGTCTGCTTCTGGGCGAGGATCATCGACGCGAGGTACTACGTGCCGTTCAGATTCAACGCAGGACGCTCGCTGCTGAACACGGCTATCCTGTTCGTCATGGCGTGGGACATCATCTCCGCGCCGAAGCTGTGGGTACTGTGGCTCATCGCACTGTGCGCCATGGTCATCATACTCAATTACAAAGCACTGCTCCTCACGGCGAATAAGCTGTTGAGAAGGAAATAAAGGAGGAAGAATCATGCCTACACCACATAACAGCGCCAACAAAGGCGACATCGCAAAGACCGTCCTCATGCCGGGCGACCCGCTGAGAGCGAAGTTCATCGCCGAGAATTACCTCACCGACCCCGTCTGCTACAACGAGGTGCGCGGAATGCTCGGCTACACGGGCACGTACAAGGGCGTGCCGATATCGGTGCAGGGAAGCGGCATGGGTATGCCGTCCATCGGTATCTACACATGGGAGCTCTTCCACGAGTACGACGTCGAGAACATAATCCGCGTCGGCACGTCGGGAGCTATCGACGAGAAGGTCGAACTCCGTGATGTGGTCATCGGAATGAGCGCCTGCACAGACTCGAACTACGCCGCACAGTACAATCTCCCGGGCACGTACGCTCCCACAGCCTCGTGGAAGCTCCTCTCGGCGGCGGTAAAGGCGGCAGAGGCTAAGGGAAGCCGTTTCCACGTGGGAAGCATCTTCTCGAGCGACAAGTTCTACGACGACGCCGACAGCCTCGCGATATGGCAGAAAATGGGCGTTCTCGCGATAGAGATGGAGTCGGCGGCACTGTACATGAACGCCGCACGCGCAGGCAAAAATGCGCTGTGCATCACGACCGTTTCGGACTGCCCTCTCCGCGGACTGTCCACCTCTCCCGAGGAGCGTCAGACCACCTTCCGCGACATGATGGAGATAGCCCTCGAAGCGGCGATAACCCTGTAAGAGGCAAGAAATAAGATGCAAGAAGCAAGAGGGCTGCCTTTGGCAGCCCTTTTTGTAGGGAACGCCGCCCTCGGCGTACCGCAAGCATATGATTTTACGCGATTTGTAGGGGACGGCGTCCTCGACGTCCCGCAAACACACGGATTTTACACGATTTGTAGGGGCGCATTCCGTGCGCCCGCAGATTTACGGGATTTTTTCGTCGGGCGGACCCGTATGTCCGCCCGACCGTTGGATTTATGGTATATTTGCGGGCGGACACGCGGGTCCGCCCCTACAATGCCGCCAATATGATGTTTCGTGTGCGGAATATATACGTTATCGGCTAATTTTCTCTTGCTTTTGCACAAATTTTCCTGTGGAAATATGGGATAATTCACTATAATAATGCATTGACAAAAACTAAACAATATGCTATAATATGGGCAGGGTCGGAAAACGACCTGTAATTATTGACATACGGTTAGCAAAAACTAACAAAAGGGATGATGAAATGTTTATCGAAATCTGCGACATCAAAAAAGCGTTCGGCGAGGGCGAAAGCCGCGTCGAGGTGCTCAAGGGCATTTCCTTTGAGCTCGAAAAAGGGGACTTCTGCGTGCTTCTCGGACCTTCGGGTTCGGGAAAATCCACGCTTCTCAACATCATCGGCGGTATCGACCGCGCCGACAGCGGTCATATCTCCATCGGCGGCGAGAAGACCGAGGACATGAACGAAAAGGCGCTCACGCGCTATCGCCGCAAGCACCTCGGCTACATATTCCAGATGTACAACCTCATACCGAACCTCAATATCAAGGAGAATATCGAGGTCGGCGCGTACCTCAGCGACAATCCGCTCGACGTTGACGATATCCTCAAAACGCTCGGTCTCTACGAGCACCGCCACAAGCTCCCGAATCAGCTCTCGGGCGGTCAGCAGCAGCGTACCGCCATCGGCAGGGCTATCGTGAAAAATCCCGATATACTGCTCTGCGACGAGCCTACGGGCGCGCTCGACTACAACACCTCGAAGGAGATACTCCGCCTCATCGAGACCGTGAATCAGAAGTACGGCAGCACCGTCATTATGGTAACTCACAACGACGCCATAAAGAATATGGCAGACCGCGTGGTAAAGCTCCGCGACGGCGTCATCAGGAAGAATACGGTCAACGAGCACAAGCAGTCAGCCGACGAGCTCGAGTGGTAAGGGGGCGGAATCATGAGAGACCCTCTTAACCGCCGCGTTTTCCGCGAAATAAAGGGCGAGGCAGGCAAGTACACCGTCATCTTCATATTCATGGTCGCGCTCATCGGCGTGGCTTCGGGCTATTTCATCTCCGACGAGAGCCTGAAGGTCGCCTACGACGAAAGCTTCGAGGTCTACAACATCGAGGACGGCTACCTCGAATTTGCCGTAGAGCCCGACGACGCGATGATAGAAGCCTGCGAGGAAGAAGACCTCACGCTCTACAAAAACTACTACAAGGACGAACCCTGCGACAACGGCAGCACCGTCCGCCTGTTCAAGATACGCGAGGAGGTCAACAAGGTGTGCCTGCTCGAAGGCTCGCTCCCCGAGAGTGAGGACGAGATAGGGCTCGACCGCCTGCATATGAAGAGCAATGACCTCGAGATAGGCGATACCGTAGTCCTCGACGGACACGGCTACAAAATAACTGGCACTATCGCCCTCCCCGATTATTCGGCTCTTTATCAGAGCGTCACCGACTTTATGTTCGACACCGAGAAGTTCGGCGTCAGCGTCGTGACACCCGAGGGCTTCGACAAGGTGAACGATGACAATCTCCACTACTCCTACTCGTGGAAGTACGACGACCCGCCCGAGGAAACGTTCGGCAAGGAAGCCAAGGATCGCGGCGACGACCTCATGAAGGCGCTCGCGGCGAAGGTACCGCTCGCGAATTTCGTGCCGACCTGCCGCAACAGCGCTATCAAGTTCGCGGGCAACGACCTCGGCCACGACAGGATAATGATGGTAGTGATGCTCGATATGCTCATAGTCATCATATCGTTCGTTTTCGCCGTAACTACGAGCAATACCATCACCAAGGAAGCGAACGTCATCGGTACGCTCCGCGCCTCGGGCTACACGCGGCTCGAGATGATACGCCACTACCTCGCGGCGCCCGTCATCGTGCTGCTCATAGCCTGCGTTATCGGCAATATCCTCGGATATACCGTGTTCAAGGAGTTCATGGCGGATATGTACCTCGGCTCGTACAGCCTTGTCAGCTACAAGACGCTGTGGAACGCCAACGCCTTCATTGATACGACCGTTATCCCGATGGTAATACTCATCGCGATAAACGTCATAATGCTCGCCTCGAAGCTCAGCCTTTCACCGCTGAAATTCATCCGCCGCGACCTCAAGCGCCGCCGGCGCAAAAAGGCGTTCAAGCTCAATACCAAGATACCGATAATGACGCGTTACCGCCTGCGCGTGCTCTTCCAGAACGCGGCGGGCTACCTGACGATATTCGTCGGCATATTCTTCGCGAGCACCATAATGGTGTTCAGCCAGCTGTTCTCTCCCCTGCTCGAAAAGTTCAGCGAGGACAGCATCAACAGCATGATCGCCCAGCACACGTATATCCTCAAGGCTCCCGCCCCCACCGAGGACGAGGACGCCGAGAAGTTCGCGGCAGGCGGGCTGAAGATAGTCCGCGGCGACTTCTCCGAGGACGTGTCTATCTACGGCATATCTCCCGACAGCAGCTACTTCCACTCGGATATCGAGGACGGCAAGGTCGAGATATCGTCTGCCTACGCGGATAAGTACCGCCTCAAAGCGGGCGACAGCATTACCCTCTCCGACGAGTACGGCGGCGAGGAGTACACCTTCGACATCAGCGGTATCTACGACTATCCGAGCACACTCGTGGTGTTTATGGACATCGACTTCTTCAATGAGACCTTCGACCACG
>JAUMVH010000018.1:4457-11617 GCA_030530245.1 Ruminococcus sp. | reverse complement strand
ATTTCTCGAACCGCGAGCTCGACGACCTCGACGGAAGCTACATCGCCTCCGAGGTAACGGAGGACGAGGTAACCAAGACCTCGCGCCAGCTCGAACGCTCGATGGGCAACATGATGATAATTTTCGTGGTGCTCGGTATCGCGGTTATCGTGCTCGTGGTGTATATGCTCTCAAAGGTAATGATAGAGAAGAACGCCCAGTCGATATCCGTCGCGAAGATACTCGGCTACGAGCCGCGCGAGATAAGCGGCATTTACCTGCGGACAACGACTATCGTGACGGTGCTGTCGTTCCTGCTGTGCATACCGCTCGAGGGCAAGGCGCTCGACTGGCTGTGGCGCACCATGATGATGGAGTATCCCGGCTGGCTCGCTCCCGATATACCCGTTTCCGCGTACATCAAGACCGTCGTGATAGGTATCGTGACGTATATGGTCACTACGGTACTGCTCAAGCATAGAATAAACAAGGTGCCGATGGACGAGGCGCTCAAGAATACGGAATAAGCATAAAAGCGGAGGTCAGATGACCTCCGCTTTTTGTATGGGTGTACATTAGGCTGCAACTATTTGTAGGGGCGGACCCACGTGTCCGCCCGCCGAAAAAATCCGTAAATCTGCGGGCGCACGGAATGCGCCCCTACAAATCGCGTAAAAACCGTATGTTTGCGGGACGCCGAGGGCGGCGTCCCCTACATTTTTCGCAGGCAGATTGTAAAAACGGCACGGGCGGATAATATCCGCCACTACAATTGCATTCTGCCATTTTCATTCGTCCTCGTCATCGTCGTCGGATTCGCGGACGAGTCCGCTTATCTCCTCGGCATCGGGCTCGCGGACGAAGGGCACAGCGCTCTCCGTGCACGCGCCGAACTCCTCGAAGTTCTCCTGCGCCTCGCGGAGGCAGACCTTATTCGCGCCGCCCGTAAATTCGGGGTCGTTGTTCTGCGTGGCGTCGTCCTCCCAGAAGCAGACGGGGCATATCTCATACCCGCCCTCGGGCTCCTCGAGGGTATAGCAGCCGCAGCACGCGCAGCGGCGCTTTTTTGTCTTGCTCTCACGGAGCTTCGCGGCTATCTCGTTCCAGCGCTCGAGGGTGCACTCCGCGAACACCTGCACGACCTCGTCTATTCCGCTGCCGTACTCCTCTGTCTCGCGGCGGTTGAGCTCGTTGAGGTACTGCCGCGCATAGACGAAGCCCTCGTCGCAGAGGCAGTCCTCGCCGTCGAAGAGCTCGTCGGCTATCTCCATGAAGTCGGCGTAGTAGGAGGGGTCGGCGGTCTTGCCGTCCTCCCAGAGATACGGATTGACGTTGCCGAGGTACTCCCTGAACGCCTCGGAGCGGTCGCTGTCTTTTCTGAATTCCTCATCGAGGTAATGATAGAGGGTCAAAAGAATCTGATATTTCGTCATAGCAGTCTCCTACTTTGTCTTGAGGAATTCCGCGTACCTGTCGCAGATCTCCTTTGTTTCGCCGAAGGCTACCTGCCGCCCGTGATCGAGCCACAGCACCTTTGTTGACATACGGCGTATCTGTTCGAGCGAGTGCGAAACGAGCAGAGTCGTCGCGCCGCCCTTGATTATCTCGAGCATTTTCTGTTCGCTCTTCTGACGGAAGGCGCCGTCGCCGACGGACAGCACCTCGTCGAGAATGAGTATCTCGGGGTTTACGAGGCAGGCGATAGAGAACGCGAGCCTTGACTTCATACCCGAGGAGAGGTGCGAGAACTTCCTGTCCTCGAACTCATGCAGCTCCGCGAAGTCGATAATGCTTTTGTACGTCTTGTTCATGAAGTCGCGGGTGTAGCCGAGCATAGCGCCGCGCAGGAAGGTATTCTCCCTGACGGTGAGGTCGGGGTCGAAGCCCGTACCGAGCTCGAGCAGCGAGGCTATGCTGCCGCGCACAGCCATAGTGCCCGCGGTGGGGCGCATAATGCCCGATATGACCTTGCACAGCGTGGACTTGCCCGCGCCGTTGGTACCGATTATGCCGAGGAGCTCGCCCTCCTCGATGGCGAATGTGACATCCTTGACGGCGACGAATTCCTTCTCCGTGGACTGTCCCTTCAGCTTCTGTATTACTACGTCCTTCAGTCCCCTGTTGGAGAAGTCTCCGACTATATAGGAGACGGAAACGTTGTTAAGCTCTATTTTCTTCATTTCCTGCTCCTTACATATAGTACATGAACTTGTAGTTGTATTTCTTGTATATCAGCGCACCTATGCCGAGCGCGAGCACCGCGTACAGCAGGCAAAGCCCGTGCGTGGCGAGTCCGGGGATATAGCCGTCGAGGACTATATGGCGGATATAGGTGATGTAGACGTATATGGGGTTGAGGTAGAAGAGCTTCTGCACGTTCTCGCTGTAGTTGTCGGTGGTATAGAATATCGCGGAGAGGTACATCAGCATGAGGGTGAAGATGTCGTAGAGGTACTGCACGTCCTTGAAGATGACGAACAGCGCCGAGAGTATGAATCCGCAGCCGATATTGAATATGATAAGGCATATTATCGGGTATATCAGCATGAGGAAGCGGAAGTGGAAGCCTATCCCGTCCACTGCCACGAAGGCGAAGAACACGATGAGCGTCAGCCCGAAGTTGATGAGCGACGCGACGTTCTTCGACAGCAGGAACATATACTTCGGCAGGTTTATCTTGGTGATGATGCCCGCATTCTGCATGAGGGCGTTCATGCCTCCGTAGGTCGAGTCCTTGAAGAAGGCGTAGGTGAGGTTGCCTGCGAAGAGGTATATCGTGTAGTGCGGCTGACCCGCGCCGAAGAAGCTCTTGAACACCACGCTCATTACGAGCAGCTGCATGAGCGGGGATATAAGGCTCCACAGCATACCGAGCACGGTGCGCTTGTACTTCTTCTTGAAGTCGCGCTTGACGAGCTCTTCAAAGAGGAACCGCTGTTTCTTTATCTTTTCGATACCATTTTTAACGGCTTGAAGCATTGAGTTTGTCCTTTCCTTTTTTGTCCTTTTGTTTAAGTTATATCTGCGGGAATGCTCATATCGGCTGCCATATTTTTATCTTCGAGCAGCACGCGCATATTGAACTTGCACCTCTCGGGCACGTCGGGGCTCTTGACGGGGAGGAGGAAGTCGGTATCGTTGAGGTCGACGTACATCCTGCCCGTGGGAGTTATAGGGTGTCCCGCGTCGTCGGTGAACCAGTGGTTGATGAGTATTTTCTGCGAGCCTATGACGTCGATGACCTTCCTGTCCACAACGAACGGCAGCCTTGTCCAGCCGTTGTGGCGAGCCTGAAAGTACAGCGGCGATATCATCGCGATGTTGCTGTCCTTGCCCGCGATGAGCCCGAACGACGGCATTTCCCTGTACTGGAGCCAGTACGCGTCACAGTAAGCCTTGTATACCTGCCGCGACTCCATCTGCTTCTGGAGCTCGGCGGTGAAGCGCATTATCTTCTGCTGGTTCTCCTCGACGACGTTCTCGTGGAAGTCGTCGCGCATACCCTCGAACACGCTGCCCTCGCGGTAGAGGAACTCGTAGTGGTTCTCGAAGAGGAACTCGGTCGGCTGGACGAAGACGTCCCAGTCGCTCCTGACTCCGGGCCAGCCCATGGTCACATAGGGGACAGGCTTGAACATATCGGGGTAGGTGCCCACGCCGTAGTTGAAGTAGGTGCACCACTCGCAGCAGCCGCTGCTGATTATGGCGGGGAACTTGGCAGTCATCTCATTGAAGATGCGCTTGTCTATCATCTGCATCTGATGTGACGAATACATCATCGTCGGGTAGCCGTTATCCTTGAGGAATTTGCGGCTCTTCCTCATGCAGCTGTCGAAGGAGGTGGGGTTGTTGTAGGTGCCGCGCCACTCGCTGAGGTCGTAGCAGTAGAACGCCTTATATCTGCCGTCCTCGACGAAGTCGCTGACTGTCAGCGTGCGGAGCGGGCGGTAGTCGTCATCGGTCATGATGAAGACGTCGTCGATGAGCGGATTCCTCATCGCGAGACAGCGCAGGAAGTAGTTGCGCGTGGAGTGGTCCTCGGGGAGCGGCTTGCCGTCGAGTATCTGACTGTCGGTGAGGAATTTGAGCTCGAGCCTGCCGTGATAGCGCTCCTTCAGCTCCTCGACGTTATTGTCGGGACAGCACAGCACCATCTCGGTGATGAACGGCATGAACTCCTCGATAAACGGCAGAGTCGCGAGCATATCGTCATTTCGCGCGGTGAGGCACACGAGCTGCTTCACCTTTATATCGGCGGGGACTGTCTTGACGTCCTCATTGACGGATACGACCGCTTTCAGCATATCCTCGGCGGCTTCGTCCCACGTATAGGGGACGTATTCCTTCAGCCGAGCCTTTTTCGCGGCGTATTTCTCCTCCGAGCCGAGGAGCTCCTTCACGCAGCGGATAAGGTCCTCCTTGCTGTGGGGATCGAAGTAGTCGGCGTAGTCGCCCGCGACCTCGTGCAGCACGGGTATATCCGACGCGATAACGGGAGTCCCGCGCATGAACGACTCTATCATCGGCAGACCGAAGCCCTCGTTGAACGTCGGGAACGCGACTGCGAACGCGTGCTTGTAGAGGTAGTCCACCGTCGCGTCGTCAGGCTTTTCCACGAAGAACAGGCTCTTGCCCGCGAGCGGGTGGGTCCTGATACGCTTCTCGAGCTCCTTGACGTTCCAGCCGATACGTCCCGCGAAGATGACCTTGACGCCTGCCTCCGCGAGCCCGCTCTCGAGCGCGTCGATGACGAGGCTGTGGTTCTTGCGGGGCTCGATAGTGCCGAGCATGAGCAGGTACTTGCCGCTTCCCGCGATCTTCGCGACCTCGGGGTCGACCTCGCCGTCCGAGCCGTTCTTCTTCGCGAAATCGCACGACAGCCCGACCACGGTCGACTTCTTTCTTTCAAGCCCTATCCTGTCGGTGATACTGTCGAGAACATCTATCGTGGTCTGCGCGGAGGTGACGATGAGGTCGGCGTATTTGAGGTTCGCGCCGACATAGACCATGAAGTTCGCGCACGTATTCTCGTGGCAGAACTGCGGGTCGGTGATGGGGATAAGGTCGTACACCTGCGTGACTATCTTCACGCCGTTCTGCTTGAGGACGGGGAAGAGGTAGCTTCTTTTCAGCGGCGAGTTCCACACGCCGTCGAGCTCGAAGAAGACCGCGCCCGACGGTATATCGCGGTAGCCGATCTTCTCGGGGGTGAGTATCGCGCCCTTCTCGCCCTTGCCGTAGAGGAAGTAGTCGAGGAAGCGCTCGTTGCTCAGCCGCAGGAAGCAGTTGTTCTTGCATGAATAGCTCAGCAGATAGAACTCGTGCTCCGTATGCCTGAGCATTCTTACGGTCATTTCTCTCACCACGCGCTGAATGCCCGTGATGAAGTCGACCTGCATGATAGTGGAGAGGTCAATATATATCTTCATTCAGTCAGTATCCCTTTCATTTGCCCGCGCCGAGGACTTTTTTGGCGGCTTTTTTCATAAACGGCGGCATTTTCCTGTACACCTTCAGCAGGCGCTCCGAGACGGGTATGCCCGCGGTGCGTCCTATGCCCGAGAGCCTGCCGCCGAATGCGGTGTTCTCGGAGTAGATGTTGTTGTACATCCTCACCTGATTCTTGAAGAACTCCTCCGAGCCCTTTATCGTGGCGACGACGTTGTGCTGGAACTCCTCGGGCGGGAGCTTGTACTGCGGCTTCCACGCGCGCAGAGCCTCACCGTCTATCTGTCGGTTGAGCATGAAGATGTAAGCCTTCTTGACGAAGGTCTCGTTGTTCCTCTCGCGCGAGAGCTTGAGGATATCGACCTTGCCGGGTTTGATAATGGTCGTGCTGAGGACGAGCTCCTTCGAGATGCGGAGCTTCTGCCCTGTTTTGTTCATATTCTCGTCGACGATGTCATACACCGCCGAGTAGATGTCTATATCCTTCATCGGGTACTCCTTGGATAAAATTTTTAGCTTTAATACTGCGCATACCTCGCAGTATATTCATATTATTATATCATAAGTATGGGAATATGTCAAATTCGGAATGCGGAATTATCGGTATCGCCCGCGGCTTCGATTTGTTGGGGCACACATTGTGCGCCCGCAGATGTGCCATAAATTGCCCGCAACGCGAGTAGGGACGACCATCGGTCGTCCGCAGGTATGCGAAGAATTCGCGGACGCGCAATGCGCGTCCCTACATCTTGCTTCTTGCCTCTGTTCTCTTGTCTCTTGAACGGGTGCAAGGCTATACACTATAACACTATTGTCAATATTGACAATTGTTTTCAAAGGTGTTAGAATAAGACTATATTGAACGGGATACATAAAAATAATTCTTCCCGTTCCGAGAGGGGTAATCTAATATGAGAAAGTTATCAAGGACGCTCGCGGCTTTGATGTCGTCCGCTGCCGTGATGGTATCGGCAGTCGGCTCGGCTCTGCCCGCAGCAACATCACCCGCCATAAGCTCCGTCGCGGTCGATGACGGCAACGACGACTGGCTCCACGCCGAGGGAAGCAAGCTCTACGACGCAAGCGGCAATCAGGTATGGATCACGGGCGCGAACTGGTTCGGCTTCAACTGCTCGGAGAACTGCGCACACGGTCTCTACGCGCGCGACGTGGACGATATGCTCCAGAGCATTGCCGACCACGGTATCAACACGCTCCGCCTGCCCATATCCTCGGAGCTTCTCGTGTCGTGGATGAACGGCAAGCCCGATAAGGTAAGCTCGGTGCAGGCTTCCTACACACCGCCCGTAGACGAGGTCGGCGAGGACGGCAAGGTGACTCCCGCGGGCTACTATACCAACATCAACAAGGACTTCGTTGAGTCCGACGGCAAGACCGTCAAGAACTCGATGGAGATCTTCGATATCATCGTGCAGAAGTGCAAGAAGTACGGTATCAAGGTATTTATCGACATTCACAGCCCCGACGCGAACAACTCGGGTCACAACTACGAGCTGTGGTACGGTCTCGCTGGCGTGAGCACCGACGTGTGGATAGACTCGCTCACGTGGCTCGCGGACAAGTATTCCGACGACGACACGCTCATCGGCTACGACCTCAAGAACGAGCCCCACGGCAAGCGCGGCTATACGGGAGATTCCTGCCCGAGCGATATCGCGAAGTGGGACGGCTCGACCGACGCCAACAACTGGCGCTATGCCGCAGAGAAGGGA
>JAUMVH010000018.1:2263-4447 GCA_030530245.1 Ruminococcus sp. | reverse complement strand
CATACGCGGCGAAGAAGTGCGCGGACTCCATTCTCTCGGTGAATCCGCACGCGCTCATCTTCATCGAGGGCGTCGAGCAGTACCCCAAGACCGATCAGGGCTTCACCTACGATACGCCCGATATATGGGACGCTCCTGCTGACAAGTCGCCGTGGTACGGCGCATGGTGGGGCGGCAACCTCCGCGGAGTCAAGGACTTCCCCGTGGTTCCCGAGAGCGGCACGAGCCAGATAGTCTACTCGCCGCACGATTACGGTCCGTCCGTATATGCGCAGACATGGTTCGACAAGGACTTCTCCGAGCAGACCCTGCTCGACGACTACTGGTACGACACATGGGCTTACATCAACGATCAGGACATCGCTCCCCTGCTCATCGGCGAGTGGGGCGGTCACATGGACGAGGGCAAGAATCAGAAGTGGATGGAGCTCCTGCGCGACTACATGATAAAGAACCACATCAACCACACCTTCTGGTGCATAAACCCCAATTCGGGCGATACGGGCGGTCTCCTCGACCCTACCTTCCAAAACTGGGACGCCGATAAGTACGCGCTCTTTGAGGAGTCGCTGTGGCAGACGAGCTCGTCGGGCAAGTACATCGGTCTCGACCATCAGGTAGCTCTCGGCGCGAACGGACTCTCGCTCAACGACTACTACGGCAGCTACGCCGCCTCCGAGGGAAGCAATATCAACGGCGGCACTAAGGGCGCAGGTCAGACCATACCCGTCGAGACGACGGCTCCCAAGTCCACCACGACTACCACGCAGACAACAACTACTACGACTCAGCCCACTACCACAACTACTACACAGCCCACGACGACGCTGACTACGACGACAACGACCACTCAGACCATCGGAACATTGCCGAACAGCGGGGACGTCGTAAAATACGGCGACGCCAACACCGACGGCAAGGTCTCGGTCGCGGACGCGGTAGCGATACTCCAGTACATCGCGAACAAGGACAAGTTCGCGCTCAAGGGACAGGGTCTCGCCAACGCCGACTGCTACAACCCCGGCGACGGCATTACGGCAAAGGACGCGCTTGCGATACAAAAGTACGACGCCCACGCGATAACCGAGCTCCCCGAAATAGTATAACGTCAAAAGAGCACCAAAGGTACACCCTTTGGTGCTTTTTCTGTAGGGGCGCACCCATGAGTTCCGCGCTCATATAGAAGTATTATTCAAATTATGATTTAAACCGATACAGCAAGCTATAGCAATAAAAGACAGATACTTCCATTCAAGAGGTATCTGTCTTTTTTGCGTTATTAGAACTCCACAACCTGATCAATCTCTGTCATAAGCTCCTCGGTGAGCCTGAGAGCTGCGATGATCTTCTTGTAATGCTCGATGTCCTCAGCGGAAAGCATAGTCTTCTTGCGGTCTTTGAGCCACTTCTGCAACGGCTGATAACCGCCTATGTACTGCTCCCACTGTGCCTGCGGTACGTTATCGAAATACTGCGTCTTGCTGATATACACCCTGCCGTTCTTGTATTCGGGCTTGACGACCTCGTTAGTGCCGTCACCGACAAAGCTGTAAGCTGCGGTGTCGAATTCGATATGCATCAGGTGGCACTCTCTCAGTTTGCCGCCGATCTCAACAAGTTTCCAGAAGGTTTCCTGATCTGTCGGATACGGCACACGGGGAAAGTCTATTTTCAGAAACTCCTTGTACTTCTCACGGTATTGAGGAGAATAAAGAACTGCGTATATATAATCAAGCAAATCAATCGGAGCAAAGCTATCCGTTTTTCCCCCGTCACTGTTTGGAGCAAATGGAAGTTTTAATGAATTTGAAATTTCCTTTACAATTTCTTCTTTTAAGTTTGGCTCACGAACAACTTTACCAAAATCTTGCTTAAATAAGAAAAGCGGTGATAGGTTATCAATAGTTACGGTATCAGTACGAATATATCCATTTGATATCGGACTAACTGATAAGAAATAATATGAGACTGGTTTGTTTTGAGATTGCTTCCTTACTGTTACAAATCCAATATTATCATAAAGCATATGCTTCATTGTTTCTTGGCGGGATCGCTCAATAATGCAAGAATCATTATAATATAAGCGGTTATCAAATACTCTATATGCAATTGGAGATACAAGACTTTCATCAAATGATATATTATAAGTGCTTTCAACGTTAGATTTTAAATCCGACTTGCAAG
>JAUMVH010000018.1:0-2253 GCA_030530245.1 Ruminococcus sp. | reverse complement strand
TGAGAACCTTATCATTTGATGTTACTACTCCTGCTGAATTGTTGATAAACAATTCGTTTGTAGCAAAGCTATTAGTAACATAGTCATCATTAACACTTTGTGATGATGATAGTATAGGCATGAAGAAATAATTAGGTGCAGATAATTCTACACGATTAGAAATAATAGAAAGTGTGTTGATTCCCAACCATTTATACTTTTCTTCTCTTGAACCAGAAACATCTATATACCTGAGATCTGTGGTGGAATCATTATGTTTTTCTGTTCTTACAAGAATTGTAATGGCTACGCCCTGCTGAATATCAAAAACATTTTAAACAATCTTTTATACTACCTTTGAATTACCATGAAGATACACTAAATAAATCATATCAAACAAAGTAGCAAGTTTCCATCTCATACCTCTGAATGTTGAGTTTTCCATATACTTGTTCGGAGTAATAAAGGCGATTATTCCAGCATTACATTGTTCAATAAAAGTCTGAGCATACCTGATAAACTTGACATAATCATCATTCAGCCATTTGGGATTTCGCTCTTGCAATTTGATTTTTCCGCCAGGCTCTTTCTTGTAATCCTCCATTAAATCCATTATCCATTTGCCCTTATTGGCGCTTTCACCGGAGTATGGCGGATTACCAATAATCACGTTAATACCATTATTTTTCTTCGCCTGATTTGCTTCAATCGACTCAAACGCCAGCGGATCGTTGTCAAACAGCGTCATCTGAAAATCGTCCTTGCCTGCTTCTTCCAGCGAATTGGTCAGGAACACATTCAGACGGTGGTCGCCGCCGAAATCATAGCCTGTATCTTTCAGCACCATAGCAAGCTTCATGTGCGCAACGGCATAGGGCGCCATCATCAGTTCAAAGCCATTCAGACGGGGTAGCAGATGCTTCGGCACATACTCGTTCCATACTTTCCTGATCTGCTCCTCGCTCTCGCCCTTGTGCTTGGCTCTGAAATTATCATATATTTGCAGAATGGTCTGCCGCAGGAATGTTCCCGTTCCTGTTGCGGGATCGAGTATTTGTACCTTCGGTACTTCTTTGGTATCCTCGGTCATGCCCTGACCTTTGAGCTTTTCACGCATATACTTCACGGTCTTGGTTTCTTCCGATGCCAGACCGTCCGCAAGTCCGAACTCCGTTTTCAAAATACTGTCAACCGCTCTGACGATGAAATTGACAACGGGCTGCGGAGTATAGTAAACGCCCCTCTGCACCTTCTGCGCCTTGTCGTAGGCAGTCAGAAATTCCTCATAGAAATGGATAACAGGGTCTTCACGGCCGCCGCCCGTCTGACGGTTGAAGTCGGCAAGTATCAAGTCGGTGTTTGTGTGCGTGAGTATCTCCACAACATTTGCAACTTCCAGTTCGTCAAAGGTCAGGTGACGCTCGGAGCTTTCGCCCAGACATTCTTCCATGAGCCTTTTCAGAAACGGGTTGGTGTTTGGAATGCAGGCGATAGCTTCTTTCACATTGAAGCTGTCCTGTGTTTTGTCCATACACCTTGCCGAGAATAAGCCGTAAACAACAGTCTGAGCGTACATATCGGCAAACTGCTGCTTGGTCATATCATGGATAAGATTGTCCTTGAAATCCTTGAACAGCTTATGCACATATCCATCATGCGTTTCGACAGCATATATGTCAAGAATACGGTCACGGATAGCCTGAGCCTCCGCCGCCAGTTTGACGGTAAGCGAAGCTGAGTCCCTGATGACCTGATGATATGCTGTCACAAACGCCGACGACCATTGATCGTACCATGCCTGCGTGTCGGTAACATTTTTCACCCATGACAGATGCCCGATACGATCCTCAAAAGTGCGTATCTGCGTGAAATCCTCAACAGCAGGCGCACAGGAAATCATTTTTATCTGCGGAAGTCCCGTGTCCTTATCCTCAAAGTGAGCGATACCGATGGTTCGGTTATTATCCGTTCCCCAGAAGCAGAGGAACAGAAGGTCTTTCTGCGACCATACAGCGTGTTCAGCGGCATTTCTTCTCTTGGGGATAAGTCCCGACAGTATCTTACGGAGTGCCGACACTTCAAATTTGTTGCTGTCGAACTCTACGCAGAATATGCCCCATTTCTGCTCGTCGCATAACGGTTGTAACTGGCGGAGAGAAGTGATCTTTGCAAAGGCTTCTTCTTTCAGCCCGATGTCCGCCGCATCGAAATCGTATGTAATATCGTCAATCTCATCAAAATCATCAAGGTCAATGTTCCAGTTCAGCTCCTTAG
>JAUMVH010000218.1 GCA_030530245.1 Ruminococcus sp. | reverse complement strand
TTTTGGGGGAATATCTATGGAGAAAAATGTTCCGCGAAAACGCCTCGCACTGCTCATCTCAGACCCGAGCTCCGACTACTCGCAGTCGGTCATCAAGGGCGTCCGCGCTCAGTGCGCAAAGTACGGCTACGACCTGCTCGTCTTCTCGACGATGGTAAAGGTGTGTCACACCGACAAGACATATCTCGACGGCGAGCTGAACATCTTCCGCCTCATCAACTACGACCTCGTGGACGGAGTTCTCGTGGCTTCGCTCGAGCTTGTGGAAGATCAGGTGCACTTCGTTTTAGAGCGGCTCGAGGCTGACCTGCGAGAAAAATGCCGCAAGCCCGTCGTGTCGCTCGACCTGCCGTTTGCCGACTACCCGACAGTCTATACCGACGACAGGAAAGCCGTTCGCGAGGTCGTCAGGCACCTTGTCGGCGAGCACGGGTGCAGGAAGATATATATGCTCACGGGTCAGAAGGACTACGTGGTCTCAGAGGCGCGCGCCGAAGCTTTCTGCGAGCAGATGAAGGCGGAGGGGCTTGAGGTCTCGCAGGAAAACGTCTTCTACGGGAACTTCTGGTACACGGGCGGAGAAGAGTTCGCGAACCGTATCCTCTCGGGCGAGGTAGCCATGCCCGAGGCGGTGGTCTGCGCGAACGACTATATGGCGATAGGTCTCGCGAACCGCCTCATGAACGAGGGCGTGAAGGTGCCCGAGCAGGTGCGTGTCACGGGCTATGATGCCACAAAGGACGCGATATTCAACACGGTCAGCATCACGACCTACAATCCCGATGTTTTCGGAATGGCTGCGAGCGCAGTCGATATGATACATGAGCAGATATCGCCCGATGTCCCGAAAGCGGGTATCGAGCTTATGCCGCAGTACGGCTTGCGTATCGGTGCGAGCTGCGGCTGCTCGCAGAATGCGGACGACCTCCGCCTGATGCAGCACGGCTCGAATCCGAACGAGCGCAAGCACAATCCCGACGGCAGCCTCGCCGTCAACGATATGCAGGGACTCCACGAGAGCTATATGTTCGAGACGCTCTCCGTCATCAAGGACAAGGAGCAGATACTTCAGACCATCACCGACGTTACATACCTGCTGCAGCCGTATCGGCGCTTTTACCTCGTCCTCAGGAGCGACTGGAGCGACCCCGAGAGCCGCTGCCTGACGGGATATCCCGAGACTATGCGCTGCGTGATGAGATGCATACCGCAGAACGAGTCCGAGAGCGACACGGAGCGGCGCTATTCCGTCGATTCCGAGGAGTACGCCTTCCCGACTGAGCGAATGCTCTCCGCACTCGATGAGGCGCGTGACGAGCCAGTGGTCTTCTATTTCCTGCCCTCGCATTTCAGCGACGACACTATCGGGTACGCCGTCCTGCAAACAGCAATGGACGCAAAGCGTACAGCCGACGAGGTCTCGACGCTGTGGCTGAGGAATGTGAACAACTCGCTGCACATGGTCAGGATAGTCAGCAAGCTGACCGACTACTCGATTAGAGACCCCATGACGGGGCTCCTCAACCGCCGCGGCATGGAAATGGCATACAGCCGCCGTATCGAGCGTCTTGCCACCGACGAGCAGCTGGCTGTGTGGGTGGTCGATATGGACGGGCTGAAATACATAAATGACAATTTCGGTCACGAAAACGGCGACTTCGGTATCATCACGATTGCGGAGGCCATCCGCATGGTATCGGGCAAGGACGATATCCTCGTCCGTACGGGCGGAGACGAGTTCGTTATGATAGCTGCGGGCAGACTTACCGAGCCCGACGGGCAGGAGCGTATCCGCGCGTTTGAGCAGGTACTCGCCGAAAAGAACGCTGCACTGGCAAGCAGGCCATTCGATATCACAGCAAGTATAGGCTTTGTCTGCTTCCCCTCCTCCGAGAAGGACGCACTTGAGGAGAAGCTGAAAGAGGCTGACCGCCTGATGTACGAGTACAAGAGCGCGCGCAAGAAACAGCGCAGCAACTGAACGAAAAAACAATATGACCGCTGTCACTCGCTGGCAGCGGTTTTTTTGCACCCAAATCTGCGTTTTGTGGGTTGACGGTTACAAAAATAACAGTAAAATATATAATGTGGTAATATTGCATTGATAGTGATATCAATACTGTAAGGAGGATCGGGAATGAAAAAGATAATATCATTTATCACCGCGGCAGCCCTGTCTCTCACCGCTGCTGCATCGGTGCCTGCGGCGGCGGCTGAATCGGATTACCTGCTGCACAGCACCTTCGAGGACGGCAAGGGTCAGTGGTCGGGCAGAGGCTCCGCGTCCGTAAAGGTCGTCACGGACATCTCACGCTCGGGCGAGAGCTCGCTCATGACGAGCGGTCGTGCCGAGAGCTGGAACGGCGCTATAGTACCGCTCGGTACTGACTTCAAGGCAGGACAGTCCTACGCGTTCAGCGCGTACGTGATGACGGAGGACACCTCCTCCCCTGTCACATTCTATCTCACGCTCCAGTACAGCGACGGCGGCACTGCCAAGTACCCCAAGATAGCCGAGGTAACGGCTGAAAAGGGCGAATGGGCTCATCTCGAAAACAGCGAGTTCACCATTCCCGAGGGAGCGACCGATATCCAGCTCTACGTCGAGACCGAGGACAGCACGTGCAGCTTCTACGTTGACGAGGTTGTGGGAGCAAAGAGCGGTACCGAGATAGGCGAGCCGCCTGCGGCAGTGAAAATGAACAAGGGCGACATCAACTACGACGGCGTCATAGACACGTTTGACGTCGTGCTCGCGCGAAAGGGACTCATCGACGGTATCACCGACAAGAGGACGCTGAAGGCTGCCGACGCCGACAGCAACGCCGTATTCGAGGTCGCAGACGCGGTGCTCATAATGGAGTTCGCGCTCGGAAAGATACAGGAATTCCCCGTAGTAGAGCCCGTTGTCGTACCGGGTCAGGTTAGATATACGATGGAAGAGCTCACCGAGAAGACGCAGAGCGAGCTCGTAAACAACGAGCCTGCCGACTCACATCAGGAGAAGGCGGGAGTCAAGTACGGTACTATCAAGAAGGAGACGTACTTCTCCAAGAAGGCTAACAAGAACAAGCCCTACAATATCCTGCTCCCCGCCGACTACGACGAGAGCAAGGAATACCCCGTTCTCTACGTGCTCCACGGCTTCTTTGAGAACGAGGACCGCATGATAGTAAGAGGCAACGGCGTGATGTACACGCGTCAGATAGTCGGAAACGCTATCGCTTCGGGCGAGGCTAAGGATATGATAGTAGTATGCCCGCTCATATTCACGAGTGCCACCAAGGAGAGCGCTACGGGCTTCGGCGATGCGGCGTCCGTCGAGGGCTACAACAATTTCGTTGACGATATCGTCGACAGCCTCATGCCTCACATCGAGAGCAAATACAGCGTCAAGACAGGCAGAGACTACACCGCCGTTACGGGCTTCTCGATGGGCGGTATGGAGTCGCTGCAGATCGGTATGAAGTACGGCGACAAGTTCGGCTATGTCGGAGCTATCTGCCCCGCGCCCGGCTGCAGCGGTGCGTTCAAGTGGAACAGCGAGGAGGAGACTCCCCACCTCGTATTCATCACGGGAGGCACCTCCGACGACGTTGTCGGACTCAGCACCCCCGAGGGCTATCATAACAACTTCACGAAGAACGGAGTTCCCCACGTATGGCACGTCGTTCAGGGCGGTCATCACGGCGACGACTCTATCCATTCGAGCCTCTACTGCTACGTAAGAGCGGTATTCCAGGCGACAGACTAAAAGATGAGATAAAAGGCGGGCTGCATAGTCCGCCTTTTTGCCTGTATGGCGTCGTTAATTGCGGCTCCGTCAAAAATGAACAACGGTCAACTTTATTGAATCAATTAAATATATCTCAGATGTATTGCTTTTTTGG
>JAUMVH010000017.1:17766-23271 GCA_030530245.1 Ruminococcus sp. | reverse complement strand
TGGGTCAAGGGCAAAGCCCTTGCTATTTGTGCTTTTCCGTGGTATAATAATATCAACGTTTTTGTATCGGAGGAAACGGAAATGGATATCTCACAGGCAAGAAAACGCGCAGAGGAGCTCACCGAGCTCCTTGACAAATACACATACCAGTACTACGTGCTTGACGACCCCGAGGTCAGCGACTACGAGTTCGATATGCTCATGCAGGAGCTCAAAGCCATCGAAGCTGAGTTTCCCGAGCTCGTGAGCCCGTCGTCCCCGACGCAGAGAGTCGGCGGTATGGCTTCGGGCAAGTTCGCGAAGGTCGAGCACACCGTGCAGATGGCGAGCCTTCAGGACGTGTTCTCGCTCGAGCAGGTGGACGCCTTCACGGAGCGCTGCTGCGAGCAGCTGACGGCTCCCGAATACTCGGTCGAGCCGAAGATAGACGGGCTCTCCGTGTCGCTCGAGTACACCGACGGCGTGCTCACCCGCGGCTCGACGCGCGGCGACGGCTTCGTCGGCGAGGACGTCACCGCCAACATTAGGACTATCCGCTCGATACCGCTGAGACTCAGGGACGCGCCCGAATTCCTCGAGGTGCGCGGGGAGGTCTATATGCCGAGGGCGAGCTTCTTCGAGCTCGTCGAGCAGCAGGAGCTCGAGGGCGAGCAGCCGTTCAAGAACCCGCGCAACGCGGCGGCAGGCTCGCTGAGGCAGAAGGACCCGAAAATTACCGCGAGCCGCAAGCTCGATATGTTCATATTCAACGTGCAGCAGGTGAGGGGGCGCGAATTTGCGACGCATACCGAGTCGCTGGACTACCTCCGCTCGCTCGGCTTCAAGACCGTGCCGACGTATAAAAAATGCTCGCGTACGGACGAGATAAAGGCGGAAATTGAGCGCATCGGCAGCGAGCGTGCGGAGTTCTCGTTCGACATCGACGGCGTGGTCATCAAGGTCAATGACCTCGCTCAGCGCGAGCTCATGGGCGCGACTGCGAAAACGCCGAAGTGGGCGGTCGCGTATAAGTTCCCGCCCGAGGAAAAGGAGACCGTTCTCCGCGATATAGAGGTGAATGTCGGACGCACGGGAGCTATCACGCCCGTCGCGGTATTCGACTCAATTATCCTTGCGGGAACGGCAGTATCGCGCGCCGTACTGCACAATCAGGACTTCATCGACGAGAAGGACATACGCGTCGGCGACACTATCGTAGTGCGCAAGGCGGGCGAGATAATCCCCGAGGTACTGCGCTCCGTGGCGCACGCTGAGGGCTCGGCTGCGTTCAGGCTGCCCGCGGTCTGTCCCGTGTGCGGAACGCCGTCAGTCCGCGAGGAGGGCGAGAGCGTGCTGCGCTGCCCGAACGTGGAATGTCCCGCGCAGCTGCTGAAAAACCTCATACACTACGCCTCGAAGGAGGCGATGAACATCGACGGGCTCGGTCCCGCGAATATGAAGCTCCTGACCGAGACAGGGCTCGTGAAGTCGCCCGCCGACCTCTACAGCCTTGAAAAGGAGCAGCTCGTGGCGCTCGACAGGTTCGCGGAGAAGTCCGCCGACAACCTCGTAGCCGCTATCGCTGCCTCAAAGACGGCGGGGCTCGACAGGCTGATTCACGCGCTCGGTATCCGCAACATCGGCAGGCGTGCGGCGACTCTGCTGTGCGAGCGCTTCGGCGACATGGACAGCCTGCTCGCCGCGGGAAAGGACGACGTTGCGGCGATTGACGGCTTCGGCGACATCATGGCGGAGAGCGTCGTCACGGCGCTCGGCGAGCCTCATATGCGTGAGCTCATCGCGAAGCTGCGCGCGGCGGGAGTTGACATGACCTATACGAAGCAGAGCTCGGGCGACGACCGATTCGCGGGGCTGACCTTCGTGCTGACGGGCACGCTCCCGACAATGAAGCGCGACGAGGCGAAGGCTCTCATCGAGAGCTTCGGCGGCAAGGTGTCGGGCTCTGTGTCGAAGAAGACGAACTACGTCGTCGCGGGCGAGGACGCGGGCAGCAAGCTCACAAAGGCGCAGGAGCTCGGCATAGCGGTGCTCTCCGAGGCTGAGCTGCTCGAAAAGACGCAATAAGGAGGAAAACCATGCTTTTTATATGTTACCCCAAGTGCACGACCTGTCAGAAGGCGCAGAAGTGGCTCGACGGCAAGGGCGCGAAGTACGAGCTCCGCGATATAAAGACCGCCAATCCCACGTATGAGGAGCTCGCGGACTGGCACAAAAAGAGCGGGCTGCCGCTCAAACGCTTCTTCAACACGAGCGGACTGCTGTACAAGTCGCTCGCGCTCAAGGACAAGCTCCCGACGATGAGCGACGAGGAGCAGCTACGCTTGCTCGCGACCGACGGAATGCTCGTCAAGCGCCCGCTGCTCATCGACGGCGACCGCGTACTCGTCGGCTTCAGGGAGAGCGAATGGAGCGGGCTGCTTTAACATTTTGGACGCAAAAGGGGCGGACACACGGGTCCGCCCCTACAGTTTTATACAGACATCAAAGGTACTTTTTCGCCAACCTGCCGACCTCGGAGTAAACGCGCTCCCTGTCGATGGTGAGGAGCTCCCTGTCCTTCATCAGCAGCCTGCCGTTCACCATCACGGACGCCACCTCCGAGCCGTTTGCCGAGTAGCACAGCGCCGTTATCACGTCATTGTTCGGGAAAAGCGAGCTCGCCGTGAGGTCGAGGAAGATGAGGTCGGCGCAGGCTCCCTCGGCGATGATACCGAGGCTGCCCTCCCTGTGGAGAGCCTTCGCCGCGTTGACTGTCGCCATCGTGAGGACATCGTTCGCGCTGAGGAAGGTGCAGTCGCGCTCCACGCCCTTGTGCATGAGCGAGAGCAGGCTCATCTCGCGGAACATATTCAGCGTGTTGTTGCTTGAGCAGCCGTCCGTGCCGATTGAGATGTTCACGCCCTTTTCGCGGATAGCTTTTATCGGAGCTATGCCGTTTCCGAGCTTGGCATTGCTCGCGGGATTGGTGACTACCGTTGCATTTCTGCGGCGTATGAGGTCGATATCGCTCTCGGAGACCTGTGCGCAGTGAGCGAGGATACTGTCCTCGAGGAAGCCTGCCCTGTCGAGGAGCTCAACGGGCGATATGCCGTGCTTTTCGTAGCAGTCCTCGACCTCCTTCACGCTCTCGGAGAGGTGCGTCTGCTTGAGCAGCCCCTCCTTCGCGGCGAGCTCCGCGACCTGCGAGAGAAGCTTCTCTGAGCAGCTGTAAATCGCGTGCGGTGAGACGATGAACTTTATCGTGTCGGACTCGTACTCCGCCTTCTCGCGGAGCATTTCGCCGATACGTCCCGCGCCGTCGCCGCCGATGTCGTCCCCGACGAGACCGCGGCCGATATACGCGCGCAGACCCGCCTCCTTAGCGGCTTTGCAGGACTGTCCCTCGAACATATGCATATCCGAGAAGCAGGTAGTGCCGCTCTCTATCATTTCAATCATGCCGAGCATATTCATCCAGTAGGCGTCCTCGCGCTCGATGACGTCCTCGACGGGCATTATGCGCCTGAAGAGCCACTCGTCGAAGCTGACGTCGTCGGCGTAGTTCCTGAAAAGGCACATATACGCGTGTGTGTGCATATTTATCAGACCCGGCATAATGAGCCTGTTTTTCGCGTCGATGACCTCGCACTGCGAGTCGTCGCCGCTGAATGATATCTTTCCGCCGATGACGTAGATGTCCTTCTGTACGGCGTTAAATCTGCCGTTTTCGTACTCTGCGACCAGTCCGTTTATTATTTTCTTGTCCATAGTTCACGCTCCATGAGAATAGTATACTTTATTATAGCACACTTTACGGCTTTAATCAAGAAGTGTTGTGTATAGTTAAAAGCTATCGCCCGTAAAAGGTGAAAAATATTGTATTTCGCCTTGCAATCGGCTGCGGAATATGGTAAAATAGATATATCATACCCGAAAGGAAGTAAGACTATGAGTATAGTAAGAGACCCCGCTCTGTGGGAGAGCGGCGAAAGAAAAATACAGTGGGTAAAGCAGAATATGCCCCTTCTCAGGAGCATTGAAGCCGATTTTCAGCGCGATAAGCCCTTCGCGGGACTGAAGGTCGCCCTCTCGATACACCTCGAAGCCAAGACCGCTTACCTCTGCAAGGTGCTCGCGGCAGGCGGCGCGGAGATGTACATCACGGGCAGCAACCCGCTCTCCACGCAGGACGACGTCGCGGCGGGACTTGTCCACAGCGGACTCAACGTTTTCGCTTGGCACGGCGCTACTCCCGAGGAGTACCACGCCCACCTCACCGAGGTAATCAAGGTAGGTCCCAACATCATCATCGACGACGGCGGCGACCTCGTGAATATGATACACACCGAGTACCCCGAGCTTATCCCCAACGTCATCGGCGGCTGCGAGGAGACCACCACGGGCATTATCCGCCTCATCGCGATGAATAAGGCGGGCAAGCTGAAATTCCCCATGGCGCTCGTCAACAACGCCGACTGCAAGCACCTCTTCGACAACCGCTACGGCACGGGACAGTCCGTGTGGGACGGCATCAACAGGACGACCAACCTCATCGTTGCGGGCAAGTATGTGGTAGTCGCGGGCTATGGCTGGTGCGGAAAGGGCGTAGCTATGCGCGCTAAGGGACTCGGCGCGAAGGTCATCGTCACCGAGATAGACCCCATCAAGGCTATGGAGGCTGTAATGGACGGCTTCACCGTGATGAAGATGGAGGAAGCCGCTAAGATAGGCGATTTCTTCGTAACTGTGACGGGCTGCAAGGACGTTATCACCGAGCGCTCATTCCTCAATATGAAGGACGGCGCTATCCTCTGCAATGCGGGACATTTCGACTGCGAGGTCAGCGTTGCGTGGCTCAAGGACAACGCCTCTGAGCAGTGGGAGGCTCGCAACAACATTCAGGGCTACAAGCTCGCGAGCGGTAACAGCGTGTACGTTATCGGCGAGGGCAGGCTTGTGAATCTCGCGGCGGGAGACGGTCACCCTGCGGAGATAATGGATATGTCGTTCGCAATACAGGCTCTGACGGCGGCTTATCTCGCCAAAAACAGGGACGATCTCACCGAGAGGCTCATACAGGTGCCGCGCGAGGTGGACATCGAGGTCGCAGAGCGCAAGCTGCGTTTCTGGGGCATCGAGATCGACAAGCTCACTCCCGAGCAGGAGGAGTACCTCAACAGCTGGCAGGCTGAATAAACTACGAATGGCAGGTGTATACCTGCCATTTTTTGTTTTGGGTGGGACGGCGGCGGGGTGCCCCCGCGGGCGGTTCGCGCGGTCGCTCGTAAACTCGCTTAGTAAAATGAGCGGCGAGTTTATCTCCGCGATTGTAACAGGCGCGGGTACAGGCTTGCCGTTATTGGTAAGTGAGCGAGCAAAGCGAGCGACAACGCGATTACGGGGTCAGGGGTGACTCCCCGCAGTGCGGGGAGATGTCAGCGCAGCTGACAGAGGGGACGGGCTGTTCAGCCGCCCCAGCGGGTCGAGGGCAGAGCCCTCGCGGAGTCCGGAGGCAGAGCCTCTGGC
>JAUMVH010000017.1:10106-17756 GCA_030530245.1 Ruminococcus sp. | reverse complement strand
AAGGGCAGAGCCCTTGTGGCAGCTTCTTTGATAAATTTGGAAAAATTCCTGCGAACATATTGCTTTTTTTGATACAATGTGCTACAATAAATATATATTTGTTTTATGGGGTGATATTGTATGGGCGATAAACCTGCCGTAAAGAAACAGCAGCCATATTACGTGATAGGGCTGTGCGTTGTGTCGTTCCTGATGAATATGCTCGGAGCGTTTATCTGTGAGAAATTCGGGCTGGACCTCTACCTCGACACCGTGGGAACTGTCCTCGCGGCTGTCTGCGGAGGCTATATCCCGGGGATACTCGTCGCGTTCTGCACCACCTTCATCAAGGGCATTTCCGACCACGAGGCGCTGTACTACAGCCTTTGCGGCATGCTCGTGGGAGTGTGCGGCGCGTACTTCTCGAAGCATAAATTCTTCAACAGCTTCTTCAAGACCGTCGCGACGATACCGATATTCACGCTCGTCGCGGTCATTCCCGACAGTATCCTCACGTGGTACCTCTACCCCGAGAGTCAGACCACGTTCGGCGCGCAGCTTTCCTCCGATTTCAGGATAGAGCTCGCCGACAAGTCCATAACCGTCATCATCGTATTCCTGATATTCACGCTGCTGCCGAAGACGCTGCTGAAAAAGTTCAGGTATCAGGTGCTGTATCAGGCTCCGCTCACGCCCGAGATGGAGAAGGCAGTCCGTAAAAACCGTCCGCGCTCGGTGTCGATAAACATCAAGATAGCGCTTATACTCACGCTCGCCTCGTTCCTTATCGCGGGCTCGTCCACGATAATCAGCTTCGTGCTGTACAGGGACGCCACTATCCACGACCATGAGAGCATAGCCACGGGCGTCGCGGAGGTCGCCGCGAGCAATATCGACGCCGATATGGTCGACGAATATATAGCGAAGGGCGATGCTGCCGAGGGCTACGGCGAGGTCGAGAAGCGGCTGTATATGCTCCGCAGCAGCCACGCCGATATCCTCTACATCTACGCCTACAAGATAGAGGAGGACGGCTGCCACGTCGTGTTCGACCTCGATACCGACGAGGTGGAGGGCTCCGAAGCGGGAGACGTGATACCCTTCGACGACTCGTTCAGCGCTCTCGTCCCCGACCTGCTCGCGGGCAAACCCATCGACCCGATAATCACCGACGATTCATACGGCTGGCTGATGACAGTCTACAAGCCCGTATACAATGACAGCGGCGAGTGCGTGTGCTACGCCGCAGCCGACATCTCCATGAACGACATCGTCGACTATCAGAACCGCTTCATCGCGAAGCTGCTGGCGCTGTTCATCGGCTTCTTCATCATTATCATTGCGGTGAGCCTGTGGTTCGTCCGCAGCAACCTCCTCACCCCCGTCAACACCATCGCCTACAGCGCGGGAGCCTTCGCCTTCAACAGCGACGGAGCCCTCGGGGAAAGCGTCGAGCGCCTGAGAGGGCTCGATATCCGCACGGGCGACGAGATAGAGAATCTCTACCTCGCCTTCCTCAAGACGACCGAGGACAGCGTCCGCTACGTCGAGGACATCAAGGAGAAGACCGAGACTATCTCGAAAATGCAGAACGGACTCATCATGGTTCTCGCCGACCTCGTCGAGAGCCGTGACAAGTGCACGGGCGACCACGTCCGCAAGACTGCCGAGTACGCGCGTATCATCATGACAGAGATGAAGAAGCGCGGAATGTACCCCGACCAGCTAACCGACGAGTTCATCAACGACGTCATGAACGCGGCTCCGCTGCACGACGTCGGAAAGATACACGTATCGGATATGATACTCAACAAGCCCGCAAGGCTCACGGACGAGGAGTTCGCGATAATGCGCACCCATACCACCCTCGGAAGCAAGATAATCGACCGCGCGTTGGATATGGTGCCCGATTCGGCGTATCTGCGGGAGGCGAAGAACCTCTCTGAGTACCACCACGAAAAGTGGAACGGCAAGGGCTATCCCCACGGTCTGAGCGGCGAGGACATACCGCTCTCTGCGCGTATCATGGCTGTCGCGGACGTATTCGACGCGCTCGTTTCGCGCCGAAGCTACAAGGAGCCGTTCACCTTTGAAAAGGCTATGGACATAATCCGCACCGACGCGGGAACGCACTTCGACCCGCTCGTAGCCGAGGCATTCCTCGGCGCGGAGGACGAGGTACGCAAGGTGGCGGAGAGCTTCAGCAAGGCAGAGCCTGCCGCGAAGGAATAAGAAAAAGCCGAAGAACAGCGCGTTCTTCGGCTTTTTATCATTTGGGGGCATTGTGTAGGGGCTGCCTTTGGCAGTCCGACAACCGCTTGTGTGCCAACGGACGCCCAAAGGGCGCCCCTACACAATGATGAATGGATGGGGTATGTATTTGCGGGGGGAATGCCCTGTTATTCCGCCATTTCCGCGACAAGTCGGGTCATCGCAGCCGCGAACTCCTCGGCGACCGAGCTCTGGAAGAGGCTGAAATTGAACTCCTCGCCCGCGCTCTCGTCAGCGGAGTCCGACACCGCGCGCAGTATCAGAAACGGCACGTGATTGAGCGTGCACACCTGTGCGACCGCGGCTCCCTCCATCTCGCAGCAAAGCCCGCCGAAGTCCGCGGTGATACGCTCCTTGGCAGCTCTGTCGGATATGAACTGGTCGCCGCTGCAAATGCGTCCCGCGAGCACCTTTATATCGGGGAGAGCCTCCGCGAGGACCTTGCAGGCGGAGCTCACGAGCTCGCTGTCAGCGGGAAACGCTACAAGTCCCGTGTACGGCACCTCGCCCTTTTTGAAGCCGATAGCGGAGACGTCGAAGTCGTGCTGCACGGCTTCCGTCGAGACGACGATGTCGCCTATCGCGAGCTCGGGAGCGAGTGAGCCTGCCAAGCCCGTGTTGATGATGTGAGTCGCGCCGAATCGGCTGATGAGGAGCTGCGCGCAAATGCCCGCGTTGACCTTGCCCATGCCGCACTTGACTATCACAACGTCCGCGCCGTTGAGTCTGCCCACGTGGAAAACCATGTCTGCGACGGTCTCCTCGGCGGTGATGTCAGAGAGCGCGATGAGCTTTGCGACCTCCTCGTCCATAGCTCCTATTATTCCTATTTTACTCATATGTATTTCTCATTCAGCTGAAATTGTTCACGATACCGATTGAAATATAGTTCTCAATGACCGCGCGGAAATCAGTGTCGGGCTCGCAATTCTCGTTGTACAGCCCGTCCACCTCGAGACGAATGCCGCCGTTCGGGAGGTCGGCGGTCTTCTTGTACCTGTCGCGGTAGAACATACCGCGCGAAACGGCTCTGTCACGCAGTATCCCGCGGAATTCCGACAGCGGACACCCCGGGATATTGACGTTGAATATCTGTCCGTAGCCGAGCTTCTGCTCCATGAGCTCCGCGAGCAGCTCGGGGAGGTACCTGTCCGCGACCTCGCCGCAGGAGCTTGCCTGTTCCGATACGGCAATGGAGAGGCAGCCCTGAAAGGCTCCCTCGAAAGCCGCGCCCGCCGTGCCCGAATACTGAATATCGGTCGCGACGTTATAGCCCGCGTTTATGCCCGAGAGCACGATGTCGGGTCTGTGAGGCATAATGCTGAGAGCTCCCACGCGGACGCAGTCTGCGGGAGTGCCCGTGCAGGAGTACGCGCGGACTCCCTCGACGGGGAAGGTGTGCGGGTAGACGTCCACGTGGCTGTGGAGCGATATTGCGTGCGAAGCGGCGCTCCGCTGGCTGTCGGGAGCGACCACCCACACCTCGCCGAGCTCCCTCGCGAGCGCAGCAAGGCGGATGAGTCCCTCCGCATTTATCCCGTCATCGTTTGCAATAAGTATCGAACGCATAGTATGTCCTTTCAGTGTCTGCCGAGCTGCCAGAACGCGACGGCGCTCGCAGCTGCGACGTTGAGCGAGTCAACGCCGTGAGACATCGGTATTTTTATCGTGTAGTCACACTCATTTATCGTGGCTTCGAGCAGTCCGTCGCCCTCCGTGCCGAGTACGACCGCGAGCCTCTCTGCGCCCGTAACACGCGGGTCGTCTATGGTGACGGTGTCGCTGCGCAGAGCCATTGCCGCCGTCACGAAGCCCGCCGCTTGCAGAGTGCGGATATAATCAGGCGAGCTGCCGCCGATATAAGCCCACGGGATCAGAAAAACGCTGCCCATACTCACGCGCACCGAGCGGCGGAAGAGCGGATCGCTGCAGCCCTCGGTAAGCAGCACCGCGTCAAAGCCGAGAGCTGCCGCCGAGCGGAATATCGCGCCCGTATTGGTCTGGTTCATGATGTTCTCGAGCAGGGCTACGCGGCGGGAATCCCGCAGTATATCGCCGATATCGGGCAGGGGAGGACGCTTCATCGCGGCGAGGACTCCCTGCGTCAGCCTGTAGCCCGTCAGCTCGGTGAGCGCCGCGGAGCTGCCGTGGTATACGGGTACATCTCCCGCACGCGCGATCATGTCCGCAGCCTGCCCCGTCACGTATTTGTCCTCGACGAGCAGGGATACGGGCTCGCAGCCCGAATCAAGCGCCGTTCGCACGACCTTCGGGCTCTCCGCGATGAATATGCCCTCACGCAGAAGGCTCAGCTCCGCGGTGTCGGTGTACGGTGCGAGCTCGGGAGCTCCGAGGTCGGTTATTTCCCTTAATACAGCCATCTCACACCTCTATCGTCACGTCGGCTTCGCGCTCGTCGGGCTCCTCGAACATCGAGATGAACTTCGCCCTCAGCCCGTCGTCCACGAAGTACGCGTCGGAGCGTCCCGCCGCGACCTCGGCGTTGCGCTTGTCTATGCGCCGCGCCCACTCATCGTCGGATATGCGGAGGTATCGGAGCTCACGGTCCACACCGCGCGAGGCGAAAAATGCCCGCGCCTCATTGCGCTCCGAGCGCGACCAGAAGCCTTGGTCGAGCACCACATCGGCTCCCGCGCCCGCTATATCAGCCGCCTTGCCGAAGAGGTAGCTCTTCGCGCGGCGGACGTATTCATCGTGCATATCGCCCGTCTCCCTGCCGAGGAGGGCTATCATCAGCTCGTCCACGGACAGCACCACCGCGCCGAGCTCGCCTCGCAGCCTCTCGGCGTACGTGGATTTGCCACTGCACAGCCTTCCGCAGAGCATTATGACCTTTGCCATGGTATCACTCCTTTGTCTGTGATTTTATAATAACACATTTCGGAATTTTTTTCAACATCAAGTTGCGCGCGTCGGGACTTGAAAAATCCCGCGGAACGTGCTATCATAGTCTTAACATTTGATCGGAGGTCGCATATGAAGCACACGGGAACGGTAACGATAGAGTCGGAGAGGCTAATACTGCGCAGATTTGAGGAGTCCGACGGCGCGGATATGCTCGCGAACTGGATAGCCGAGCCGCAGGTGCAGCTCGAGTACGGCGAGCCCGTCTACACGGACGCGGAGCAGGTTGGAGCTCTGCTCGCGGAGTGGATATCCGCCTACGAGCGCCCCGACTTCTATCGCTGGGCTATAATCGAAAAGGCGAGCGGGAGCTGTATCGGGCAGATAGCCTTCTGCCGCGTCTATGACGACATCGCGACCGCCGAGATAGAGTACTGTATCGGGAGCGCCTTTTGGGGACGCGGCTGTGCGGGAGAAGCGCTTTCCGCGGTCATTGCCTATACCTTCGCGAATACGGGCTTTGTCAGGCTCGAAGCCTACCACCGCGCCGAAAATGCGAAGTCTGGGCGAGTGCTGGAGAAGTCGTCCATGCGCGTCACCGATAACGTTGAGAGATTCCGCAGAGCGGGCGAGCTCCCCGCAGGCGAGGTCTGCTACTGCATAACAAAAGACCTGTTCGCACAGATGTGACATTCATATGGAGCTTACACACACTATCGGGGGAACCTTTCTGAGGAAAGGGCTTCACCATACTTTCAGCGCGGTAAAGAATGATCAAACCGAACAGGGCATAAAACAGCGGCACCCGAAATAGGTGCCGCTGTTTTTGTGTTATCAGCCGTAGCGCTCGCTGAGGTAGAGCGAGGCGCGGTTCTGTATGCGTTTCGCGCACTCCTCGGCAGTGCATTCGTAGTTGAAGAAGGACATTGTCTCCTCACGGATTATTTGGTATATTGCATTGTCGTATCGTATGACCTCGGAATTTTTTATCATATCCTTGTAGTGGTCGCACTCATCCTGCGTAAAGGGTACGAGCTCCTTTTCGGATATGACGTTGCCGCTCATATCATAGCGCTTGAACACCCAGTCCTGTCTAATCATATCGCCGTCGATAATCTTGTAGTTCTCGTCGTGCGGATATACGAGCATACCCTCCACGGACATCTGTGCCTTCTCGTCAAAGACGCTCTCGATGACGGGGAAGCAGTAATAGTGCTGACCATTCTTGTCGTGGTAGTATTCGTCGGAGACGAGGTAGCGCAGAAATTTCCACGCGCCCTCCTTGTGCGGAGAATTTGCGACTATGCCGAGACAGCTCGGGATATTGATATAGGAGCCGCTCTTCACGCCGTCGTAGGGGAAGCCGACAAATACGCACTCGTCCTCATATTTTACACGCACATCATCATAGATTCCCCAGAACCAATATATACCGCCAACCTCAAAGTCAACGAATTTCTTCCCGTCGAGCACATCGTATGATGTGTCTTCATAGTGAACGTTCTCATTGAAATTATCGTATTCCTCCCAAGTCAGACCTATCTCATTGTCGTTGAAGAAATTCAGAAGCTTGATGAATTCGGGCGAATCAAAGTGGCACTCCGCCTTGTCGTAGTCGACAAAGAAGTAGTCCTTGACGCACTCCTCAAAGTAGCCCTGACGCACATTCGTATCCTCATAGCGGCTGAAAAAGTACATATCCTCGGGCATGGCATTGTAAGCCGCTATCATATCGTCGATGCTCCAGTTCTCGTGCACTCCCGTGTAGCCTGCCTTAGCCGTGACCGTCTGATATTCAAACGAGGGAGTTATCATCACCATTTTCCCGTCACGCTCGAAAGCCTTGCGGACGTTGGGAATGAAGTCCTCGCGCTTGAGGTCGGGCTCCTTGTCGATGAATTCGTAGAGGTCGCAGAACACGCCCGAATTGAACGAATCGACCGTTAGCGTAGTGTCGAACGGGATAATATCGGGACCGTCGCCGCTGATTATATCGAGCCTGAGACGGTCGTAGTCGCGCTCCAGCTTTTCATCGTTCCAGTAGTTCTTGTACTCCACACGATAGTCCTCATTCTCGGCGTTGAAGACCTTTATCTCCTCGTCGTACTGACCGATACCTCCGCCGCCCTGACTAAAGCTCGCGATGGTTATGAGCTCCTTTGTTTTGAGGTCGGAGATGTCCTGCGCCGACAGCAGTATAAGATTCGAGCGCGCAGAGCCGTACTGCACTGCCGCAAATTCGTCCTCCGCCGTCATTACCATTTGTGAGAGCTCGTAGAACTCGATGTCGCTGTCCATATTGTTGGTGAGCTCGACCCAGCTGCCGTCCCTGAGCCCGACAAGGCTCGTCCCGAGGTTCGCCACGAGTGCGTAGTCGCCGCAGCCCGCGCAAATCGAATACGCGGAGGAGCTCTGCTTGCCGCATTCGGTCTTGTCCGTTAGCTCTGTGCCGTCGATGTGGGCGGTGTAGGTCTTGTCGGAGTCGTTATAGACGACCGTCGGGACGCCGTCCTTGTCCGTGCACACGCCGATGAG
>JAUMVH010000017.1:0-10096 GCA_030530245.1 Ruminococcus sp. | reverse complement strand
CCTTGACCTGCCCGAGCACCTTGCACTCGGAGACTGACACGGCGGTGAGCACGCGGCTGCCCATATTGCTCTGATCGATGATGACGCCGAATTCGCCCGCGATGAGGCTGGCGTAGTCGTCCTCGCCGAGCACCTCTCCGCAGTCTATCACCGACGTCTGGTTGTTGTCGCCGTCGTAGAGATAGATGTAGGTCGTGCCGTCGAGCAGCGTCAGCACCGCCTTTCTGCCGCTTCTGAGCATTGCGGCGTACTTGACCTGCTCGCCCTCCTGCGGGGTGAAGCGGAACTCCTCGTATTCCTCGAAGGTGCGGGTCGTTACGTAGCCCGCGTAGCTGCCGCCTGCGAGCTGCCCGAACACAAGCAGCTTGCCGCTGACGGGGTCGCGGCTGATGTCGGTGATGTCCGCGAAGCTCTCGGACATCGAGATGTCGGCGGATTTGAGCGAGAGCTTCTCCGCCGCGGGTGTGGCGACGGACGAGTCCCCGCCGCCGCCGTGCGAGCACGCGGTCACGCTTCCGCAGAGCAGCGCCGCCGCACAAAGAATTGCCATAGATTTTTTCATGGTATTACCTCCTTTTTTCTGCCGTGGTGACAGTTTTCATATATAAGTGACTTTCAGAGGCAAAAAAGACGAAAAAATTTTGAAATTTCTGAAAATTCGTATGGTTGCACAAATAAGCAAGCGAACCGTTGTGCAATATCACTCAATACTGTAGCAGAAAAATGTTTCCGCAATCTTCTCACCTACAAGTGATAGGGTGACGGTATATAACGGTAAACTTCTCATTCTTGGCGGACAAGGTAATCAAGCTCGACGGCGTATGACCGAAACATTTAAATGTCAGATAAAGCAAATCTCCGAGGGAGCACTCCCTCGGAGACATTATAAACACTATATTTCCCTAAGAATCTGCTTCAGGTTTCCCCCGATAGTGTGTATAAGCGCTGTTCGAGCGTCACATCCGCGCGAACAGTTCTTTTTACTTCTTGCCGCGGAGCTCGTGGAGCTTGGCTGTTCTGTCCTCGGCGCTCATGAGAGCCGTACCGATAACAACGGCATCGACGTCGGCTTCGCGCAGGCGCTGAATGTACTCGGGCGATGAGATGCCGCCCTCCGCGATGTAGATAACGTCGCGCGGGACTTCATTCCGCAGGCGCAGGCACCTCTCGGGGTCGATGGAGCAGTCGTTGAGGTCGCGGTTGTCGGCGGTTATCATGCGAGCTCCCGCCCTGAGCGCGCGCCTGATGTCCTCCTCGTTGTAGACCTCGATAAATGCCGATATACCGAGAGAATCGCATATCTTTATGTAGCTGCGGAGCTCGTCCTCCGTCAGCAGCGACGCTATGAGCAGCACCGCCTTGGCTCCCATTATCTTCGATTCGTATATCATATACTCGTCCACGACGGCTTCCTTGCGCAGGCAGGGTACCGACACCTCGTTCACGATGAGGCGCAGGTGATCGCGGCAGCCGAGAAACCACTTCGGCTCGGTGACGACGGATATGCAGTCAGCGCCCGCAGTTTCGAGCTCGGCGGCGGTCTCGACGAAATGAGTGCCCTTGGCGATGACTCCTGCATCGGGCATAGCCTTCTTGCACTCGGCGATGAAGGAAAGCCCCTTCTTGGAGAGCGCCATTTCAAAGTCGAAGTCGTCCTCCTGCATGGAGAGCGCCATATATTTCATCTCGTCGGCAGCGATAAGCTGTTTTGAGGTCTCGACGCGCTCGTGGGCGGCAGAGACGAGAGTTTCAAGTATGTTCATCATATCACCTGTTATCGTTGTTATTGTTGAGGTAGTCAGAGAGAGCCCTCTCCGCTTCGAGCAGGGTCAGCAGCGAGCTGAGCTGCGAGCGGAGCTCGGCCTCCTTCTCCTTTGTCATTTCGTATTCCGTTATGGTGAAAACGTAGCCTGTATCCTTGGTTATGAGCCGTATCTCATTTTCGGTCTCCTCGAGGTCGCCGAGGAAGCTCCTGAATCGGCTCGGGTAATCGAACAGTATCAGGTAGAATTTATCGGGCGGGTCGTCCTCGCCGTGCATGACGCACAGACAGCCCTCGGCGGAGAGGAGCTTCAGATGTGCGTCCCACTCGGGGGAGTGCTCGGTGAGGTCGGCGATACGGGTCAGCCTTGCCCGCGGTATTATCCTTACACATTCGGGCATACAGCTCTCCCTCCTCGCACGCTCCGCAAAATAAACTATGGTGCTATTGTACCACACCGAGCGGCATTGTCAAGTATAATTTTCCTAAGCGGTCAGGTGGATTTTTATAAGCCGTCAGCCTTTAGCTTTATGTGTTCGCTCCGCTCACATATTTAAATCTTGTTGTTGAAGGCGATACCTTTAGCTAACGGCTCATGATACACCGATAATTGCCTTCTTCATACAATATTAAGAAAAAAATATGGGAAAAGACTTGAAAAAATCCTCGGGATAGTGTAAAATATAATTGTGTTGGTATAATCGTTATGATTTTAACAACCCATTGAAATCGTATATTTTATTATGAAAGGACGTCATACCAATGGCAGGATTAAACAAGGTGACCGTAGAAGACATCAACGTTAAGGGCAGAAAGGTGCTCGTAAGAGTGGATTTCAACGTTCCTATGAAGGACGGCGTTATCACTAACGACAACCGTATACAGGCTGCTCTCCCGACTATCAACAAGCTCGTGGAAAACGGTGCAAAGGTAGTTCTCTGCTCGCACCTCGGCAAGCCCAAGAACGGACCCGAGGCTAAGTTCTCGCTCGCTCCCGCTGCTGCAAGACTCGCTGAGCTCGTAAGCACAAAGGTAACTTTCGCTGCTGACGACACAGTTGTAGGCGACAACGCCAAGAAGGCTGTTGCAGCTATGAATGACGGCGAGATAGTCGTTCTCGAGAACACACGTTTCCGCGGCAGCGAGGAGACAAAGAACGGCGAGGAGTTCTCCAAGGAGCTCGCTGAGCTTGTTGACGGCGAGGTTTTCGTAATGGACGCTTTCGGCTCGGCTCACCGTGCTCACGCTTCCACTGCAGGCGTTACAGCTTTCGTCAAGGAGACTGCTGTAGGCTACCTCATGCAGAAGGAGATACAGTACCTCGGCAACGCTGTTGAGGTACCCGAGAGACCGTTCGTAGCTATCCTCGGCGGTGCTAAGGTCGCTGACAAGCTCAACGTTATCTCCAACCTCCTCGAGAAGTGTGACACACTCATCATCGGCGGCGGTATGGCTTATACATTCATCAAGGCTCAGGGCGGCAGCATCGGCAAGTCTCTCGTTGACGACGAGAAGCTCGACTACTGCAAGGAGATGCTCGCCAAGGCTGACAAGCTCGGCAAGAAGATACTTCTTCCCGTTGATACAGCTGTTGCAGCTTCCTTCCCCGACCCCATCGACGCTCCCATAGATGTTGAGTACGTTGACGCTGACAAGATACCCGCTGACAAGATGGGCCTCGATATCGGACCCAAGACAGCTGCTATCTTCGCAGAGGCTGCAAAGTCCGCCAAGACAGTCGTTTGGAACGGACCTATGGGCGTTTTCGAGAACCCCACACTCAAGAAGGGCACAGTTGCCGTATGCGAGGCTCTCGCTGAGGCTGACGCTACGACTATCATCGGCGGCGGCGACTCCGCTACAGCTGCTATCCAGCTCGGCTTCGCTGACAAGATGAGCCACATCTCGACAGGCGGCGGCGCTTCACTCGAATACCTTGAGGGCAAGGTTCTTCCCGGCGTTGCAGCTATCGCTGAAAAGTAAGGCACGGTGTCCGTGCCGCCGATTCGCGGCACAGATGTTCAAACATTATAGTTTGTTCCCGCGCATCGTGAAATATTTGGTCTGCACTTTACAGACCGAACAAGCAGACATCAACGGGGCGGATAGAGATATTCGCCCTTGTTGCGATAAAGGAGAGAAAAACTATGAAAAAGCCTATTATCAAAAAGGATGCAAGCTATGACTGCGTGAAGGACTTCACGGCAGAGCTGCAGAAAAGTGCTCTTTCATTATGGCTGTTTGCCATCTGCTGTTTCTTCTTCGGAGTTATATGCGGTATAATGTTCTCGCCCAAGAGAAGCTTCTCTGTGGGCTGCAACAATTCCGCTGTCACATATGAGGCAGAAGAAGAGGAATGCAAAAAAGGCAAATGCAGGAAAAAGAAATAATATCTACATAAAGGAGTAAATACCCAGGAACAAGTCAGTAAGAAAAGCTATCATCGCAGGCAACTGGAAAATGAACAAGACCCGTCCCGAGGCTAAGGCTCTGCTCGAGGCTATCAAGCCCCTCGTAGCAAACGCTGAGGGCAATATCGAGGTCATCGCGTGCGTTCCCTTCACTAACCTCGAGACCGCTATCAACACAACAGCAGGCAGCAATGTCAAGATAGGTGCCGAGAACGTTCACTTCGAGAAGAGCGGCGCTTTCACAGGCGAAATTTCCGCTGATATGCTCACAGAGCTCGGCGTTGAGTACGTTGTTATCGGTCACAGCGAGCGCAGACAGTACTTCGGCGAGACAGACGAGACTGTAAACAAGAGAACTGTTGCGGCTCTCGAGGCAGGTCTCAAGCCCATCGTTTGCGTAGGCGAGCTCAAGTGGGAGCGCGAGTGCAACATCACAGAGGAAGTTATCGCTCGCCAGATAAAGCTCGACCTCTGGTCGCTCACAGCAGAGCAGGTGAAGAACGTTGTTATCGCTTACGAGCCTGTTTGGGCTATCGGCACCGGTCTCACAGCTACTCCCGACCAGGCTGAGGAGGTTTGCGGCTTCATTCGTGCACAGCTCGCTAAGCTCTACGATCAGGCAACTGCTGATGCTGTAACTATCCAGTACGGCGGCTCGATGAACGCCAAGAATGCGGCAGAGCTCCTTGCAAAGCCCAACATCGACGGCGGACTCATCGGCGGAGCTTCCCTCAAGGCTGAGGATTTCAACGTTATCGTTCAGGCAGCTGTAAACGGCTGATAATATTTGAAAGGGCGGGAGCGATTCCGCCCTAATATATGAAAGGATAATTCAAATGGCAAAAAAACCTGTTGCACTTATAATCATGGACGGCTTCGGCTACAACCCCGATACCTACGGCAACGCTATCGCTGCCGCCAAGAAGCCCAACCTCGACAAGTATATGGCTGAGTGGTCACACACTCTCATCGGCGCGAGCGGACTCGACGTAGGTCTGCCCGACGGACAGATGGGCAACTCCGAGGTAGGTCACACCAATATCGGCGCGGGTCGTATCGTATATCAGATGCTCGTCAAGATATCCAAGGACATCAAGGACGGCGTTTTCTTCGATAACAAGGCTATCCTCGCGGCTATGGAGAACTGCAAGGCTAAGGGCAGCGCTCTCCACCTCATGGGACTTCTCTCTCCCGGCGGCGTTCACAGCCACATGGAGCACCTCTTCGGCATCGTCGAGATGGCTAAGAGAAACGGTCTCGACAAGGTGTATATCCACGCCTTCCTCGACGGACGTGATGTTCCGCCGTCGTCTGCGGCTGAGTACATGGAGGAGACTGTTGCGGAGCTCGGCAAGATAGGTCTCGGCAAGATAGCCACTATCTCGGGACGCTTCTACGCTATGGACAGAGACAACGCCTGGGACAGAGTCGAGAAGGCTTACGCCGCGCTCGTTTACGGCGAGGGCATTCAGGAGACCGACCCCGTTCAGGCTATAAAGAACTCCTATGCTAACGAGGTAACAGACGAGTTCATGATACCGACTGTTATCGCGGGCGGCGCTCAGATAAAGGCTGACGACAGCGTTATCTTCTTCAACTTCCGTCCCGACCGCGCAAGACAGATAACCCGTTCGTTCGTTGACCCCGAGTTCAAAGGCTTCGAGCGCAGAAACGGCTTCTTCCCCGTAAACTTCGTGTGCATGGCTCAGTACGACGCGACCATGCCCAACGTTTCCGTTGCATATCCGCCCGAGCAGCTCACAATGACTATGGGCGAGTACCTTGCAAAGCTCGGCAAGACTCAGCTCCGTATCGCCGAGACTCAGAAGTACGCACACGTTACGTTCTTCTTCAACGGCGGCGAGGAGAGGCAGTTTGAGGGCGAGGACAGAATCCTCATCAAGTCGCCCGACGTGCCCACGTTCGACCTCAAGCCCGAAATGAGCGCGTATGAGGTCTGCGACGCTGTATGCGAGGCTATAGATTCCGACAAGTACGACGTTATCATACTCAACTACGCTAACTGCGACATGGTAGGTCACACGGGCATTTTCGACGCCGCTGTAAAGGCTGTCGAGGCTACCGATACCTGCGTGGGACGCATGGTCGACAAGATACTCGCAAAGGGCGGTGCGGCGCTCATCACTGCCGACCACGGCAACGCCGACAAGATGATGGAGCCCGACGGAAGCCCGTTCACGGCTCATACGACGAACCGCGTACCGCTTATCGCAGTAGGCGTAAAGGGCGAGCTCATGGAGGGCGGCGTGCTTGCAGACCTTGCACCCACGATGCTCAAGATCATGGAGGTTCCCCAGCCTGCCGAAATGACAGGAAAGTCGCTGTTAAAGTAAATATGTGCGTTCAGGGCGGACTCTCTGTCCGCCCTGACAGCGTTTAATGAGTTATACCAAGCTAACCTGAAGGGGGATATGTTTGAGGAAGTTACTTTTGAGCCTGACTGCGCTTGCCGCTGTCATGCTTTTTGCGTGCAGTGAGGCGAAGTCGGACGAGAGCGCCCACGAGCGCGACGTGTTCGCGATGGACACCTTTATGACGATGAAGGCTTATGGGAGCGGCGCGGAAAAGGCGCTCGGATCGGCTGAGGACCGCATACACGAGCTCGAGGACGAGCTCTCCGTCACGGAGCAGGACAGCGATATCAGCCGCATAAACAGCGCGGGCGGGGAGGCTGTCAGCGTATCGGCGGATACGGCTCTGCTCGTGGAGGCGGGCGTGTCCTACTGGCAGGAGACCGCGGGAGCGCTTGATATAAGCGTGTATCCCGTGCTCGCCGAGTGGGGCTTCACTACGGGAGAGTACCACGTCCCCGACGCTGAGACTATAGCGCGCCTGCTTGAAAAAGTGAACGCGGGCGCTGTCGAAGTCGGCGCTGACACCGTGCAGATTCCCGCCGACAGCATGATAGACCTCGGAGCTCTCGCCAAGGGATACACGGGCGACGAGATAATGGCTATATTCCGCGATAACGGCGTGAAGTCCGCGATGATAAGCCTCGGCGGCAACGTGCAGGCTCTCGGGAGCAAGCCCGACGGCTCGGACTGGCGCGTCGGGATAAAGGACCCGTTCACGCCCGATACGAATATGTGCGTCGTCAGCATCTCCGACAAAGCGGTCGTCACCTCGGGCAACTACGAGCGCTACTTCACGGGTGACGACGGCACGGTCTACTGGCATATCATCGACCCGAAGGACGGCTATCCCGCGGATAACGGGCTCGTCTCGGTGACCGTGATAGGGGACAGCGGACTGCGGTGCGACGCGCTCTCGACGGCGCTTTTCGTCGCGGGAACGGACGAGGCGCAGACCTATCTGCGCGAGCACACCGATGTCGACGCGGTGCTCGTCACTGACGACGGCAGGCTCCTCTACACCGACGGCATAGCGGATAAGCTCGAAAACGTCAGCAGTATGCCCGCGGAGGTGATCGCGCGTGACTAAGGGCGTGAAGATATGCCTCGCTGTCGCGGCGGCGATATTCGTTGCGGCGGCAGTCGCGGCACTGCTCCTGCATATGCCTGCGGAGAGCACATGGGTCGAGATAACGCAGGACGGCAAGGTGCTGTACACCATCGACCTTTCGACCTACGACGACGAGACAGTTCAGACTATCCGCATAGATTCGCCCGACGGCGGCTACAATATCATCGAGATAGGCGAGGGCAACACCATAAGGATATCCGAGGCAGACTGCCCCGACAAGACCTGTATCAAGACGGGCACCCTGCAATATGAGAACGTGCCTATCGTCTGCCTGCCGCACAGGCTCGTGATAAAGCTCGTCGACGAGCCGCGGAACGGAGGCTGACATGAAGACAAGACGACTTACCGAGCTCGCTCTTCTCACGGCGGCGGCTCTGATAATATTCATAGTCGAGCTACGACTGCCCGACCTCTCGGCTATCCCCGGGGTCAAGCTCGGGCTCGCGAACATATTCACGGTCTACGCCGTGTACAGCTACAAGGCGCGTGAAGCCGCGCTTCTGCTGCTGACGAGGATACTGCTCGGGTCACTGTTCAGCAGCAACTTCTCGTCCGTGATATACAGCCTCGCGGGCGGAGCCCTGTGTATAGCGGGAATGCTGCTGCTGAAAAAGGTGATACCGATGAACTTCCTGTGGCTGTGCAGCGTGTTCGGAGCGATACTCCACAACACGGGACAGATAGCCGCCGCGGTCGTGTTCACGCGGTCGCCTGCCGTGCTCGTGCACTACCCGACGCTGATAGTGTCGGGCTGTATCGCGGGACTCTTCACAGGACTGTGCGCGCAGTTCGTGCTGAAACGGCTCATGCCCGTGAGAAAAAACGAATCAACACCGAAGGAGAATGAAGAATGAACCCATTAGGCATGATGAAGCTGAAGCCGCTCTTCGAGACTTTTTGTCAGGACCACCCGAAGTTCCTGATGTTCCTCGGAGCAGTCGGCGGCGCGGTCGACAAGGACAGCGTGATAGAGATGACTCTCACCAACTCGCAGGGACAGACGATGAAAACAAACATCAAGATAAACGATAACGATATAGAGCTCTTTCAGGAGCTTTCCAAGCTGATGAAAAAGTAAAAGAGCCCGATGTCGGTGACTGTGCTGCCTATATGGCGGTAATACGGGGACATACTGGGGAAAAACCTTTCTGAAGAAAGGTTCTTTCCCCAGACCCCTTTTCCAAAGACTTTTAGCCCAAATTTTTGCCCCATAGGGTACTCCAAATAAGAAACTCGTGTGAGTTTACTGTTTTCTTGGAGCACCCTATGGGGCAAAAATTTAAGTTGGAAGTTTTCGGAGAGGAGTTTGAGGAGGAGCCTTTTTTCAAAAGGGTCCTCCTCAATAAGTCCGCGTAACACTGCCATATAGGCAGCACAGTTACCGACCTCGGGCTCTATTCATATTTTTCGTCGTGCTGGTGCATTCGGTCGAGCGTGTCGGTGGTGTCGAGGTAGCTGAACAGCGCATTCAGTATATAGCCGTAGCTCGCGCCCGAGATGTGCAGACCGTCGCCGCCCGACACATTCGAGGCGAGTGCTCCCGTATTCGGGTCCTTGAGGACGGCGTTGGCGTCGAAAAAGAGTATCTGCGGCGAGCCATAGGCGTCCACAGTTGATTCTGCTGCGTAGTTGAAGCTGTCGATAGTGTCGTTGGTCGTGTAGGTGGAGGGCGGACCGATAGGCGTTATCGCACCGATGATCACGGTCGTATCGGGGAGGCTGTCCACGAGCTGCTGAGCAATGCCGTAGACCTTGCTCGCGTAGTCGTCGGGGTTGGTGCCCAAGATGTCGTTCATGCCTATCGAGATGTAGATGAGCGGCGAATCCGTATAAACAGCCGCGTCGACCGCTCCCATAGAGCCTCCGCCGAGGTTGAAGGAGTAGCGGCTCATATTCCACAGAGCCATGGACTCCGCCGCGACGTTATGCTCGTTGGGGATATATCCGTAGGCATTGAAGCCGTAGGCGATGGAGTCGCCGAGAATGACGAGATTTGACTGGTAGTAGGCGCTGTTTTCGGAATCGGCGTCGACGTGCACCTTGTAGTCCGACACCTGCGGGCGCTCGGGACGGGGCTCGTCCGTCTCCTCTGCGGAGTCAGCCTCGGTGGTGGACTCAGCGGAGGTCGTCTCCTCCGCAGGAGCGGCTGTCGTGGTAGTCACAGCCTCGGTCGTGACGGCTGCGGAGGCGGCGGTCATGGTGAAGGCTGTCGTCGACTGAGCCGAGGGGGCAGCTGTCGTGGACGAAGCCGCGGGCGAGGTGCTCTCGCTGTCGGAGATGACATTGAGGGGGACAACAGCGCGGATATATTCTGGTTCACCCGCTTTGAGGTGCGATGAGTGTCCATCGCCCGTGAACATCATGGCGAGGACAGAGCAGAGTATGACGAGCAGGGGGAGGAGAGGGTTTGAGAAGAAAT
>JAUMVH010000217.1 GCA_030530245.1 Ruminococcus sp. | reverse complement strand
GACAACTCCGAGCTCCGCGACCAGATAATGATAAAGGCGGACGGCTACCCGACGTACAATTTCTGCCACGTCGTCGACGACTACCTCATGGGCGTGACCCACGTTGTGCGCGGAAACGAGTACCTTACCTCAACGCCGAAATACTGCCTGCTCTACGACGCCTTCGGCTGGGAGAGACCGACATACGTACACCTCCCGCTCCTCATGGGCAAGGACGAGGACGGCAAGGTCTCGAAGCTCTCGAAGCGCCACGGTGCGGTCAGCTTCCAAGACCTCGTGGCGGACGGCTACCTGCCCGAGGCTATCGTGAACTATATCGCGCTCCTCGGCTGGTGTCCCAAGGACACGAATCAGGAGTTTTTCACAATGGATGAGCTCAAAGCCAGCTTCTCGATGGAGGGGCTCAGCAAGTCTCCCGCCGTATTCGACTACGAGAAGCTCAACTGGTTCAACTCCGAGTACATCAAGAAAATGGACGACGAAAGCTACCTCGCGAAGGCTCTGCCGATACTCGACGAGCTCTGTCCCGACTACATCGACACGAAGAAGCTCGCGGAGCTGCTGAAATCGCGTATCTACGCCTTCTGCGAGATAAAGGAGCGTATCGGCTTCGTGCTCGAGAGGCTCGATATGGACAAGGAGCTCTATACAAATAAGAAGAACAAGACGACTCCCGAGAGCTGTAAGGAGGTCCTCGCGGACTGCCTGCCGCTCCTCAAAGCCGCCGAGAGCTGGGATAACGACACGCTGTTCGAGCTCCTGAAGGGCTACGCTGCTTCCACCGAGAAGAAGGCGGGAGCTGTTATGTGGGCGATACGTATCGCCATTGCGCGCCTCGGAGTTACTCCCGGCGGTGCTACCGAGCTCATGGAGGTATTCGGCAAGGACGAGAGCATAGCTCGTATCGAGCTTGCGCTGTCCGAACTGTAAGGCGCTTCTATAAGGGGTGCGAAAGCGCGGTGTCCGCGCTGCCGGTTTCGCGGTTTACTTTCTTTAAAACGGAAGCTTTTTCCGCGAACCCTCTCTATAAGTGGGGCGGAAAAGCCGTTTTTTCAATGGAAAACCGTTGATTATCTCAAAAATAATTTTCAACTTCGTAGGCTTGCACAAAAACGCCGCTCCGAAAATATGCAGTTATAACAAAAACCGTTATCGGTCCATTCCGATAACGGTTTGCTTTTTTATTCCTTCGGGAGCTCGAGCGGGCGTCTCGTTACGCCTGCCGCTACGCCCTGTGTGCCTGTACCTACGTGGCTCGCGATACTGCACGCAAGCGGACGGTACGTCACGTGATATCCCTTGAACTCCGCCTTTATCATGCCGACCCAGCGGTCTATCTGCTCCTGAGTCTCCATTGTGCCCGCCGCGCCGATACTGAGGTGCTCCTTGGGGACGTCCTTGTACTTGTTCTCAAGGTCGTTGTGTATCGCCTCGAACATCTTCTTCTCGGCGTTGTCCATGCCGCGAACCTTCGCGTATGCGTCGAGCTTGCCGCCCTGTATCTTCAGCACGGGCTTGAGATTGAGCACGGTCGCGATAGCCGCGCCCGCCTTGGTTATCCTGCCCGTCTTGATTATGCGCTTGAGGCTGTGGAGCGTAATATAGATGTCGTTTTGGTAGGTCTGCTCCTCGAGGTAGTCCTTTATCTCCTGTCCCGTCATGCCGCTTTCAGCCATGTACTGCGCGTCGTATACTGAGTCGAGCAGGGTGATTGATATGCGGTGGTTGTCCACGACGATGACCTTGCCGTCGTAGTCGGCGGAGAGGGCGGTCGCGGTCGCGCACGAGCCGCTCAGTCCGCTCGTCATCGGGATATACACGAGCTCGTCGTAGCCCTGCGAGAGGATATCGTCCCACATCTGTGTGAGGTCGCCGGGGGAGGGCTGGGAGGACACGATGTCCTTGTCCTCGTTGAGCGCCTTGTAGAGCATGGGGTGGTCGAGCGTGACCTCCTCCATGAAGTCCCTGCCGTCTATCATCACGGGCATGGGAAGCACGAATATGCCGTTTTCCTTGCCCTCTTCGAGCGTTATGCCGCTGTTCGTATCAGTCATTACCGCTGTTTTCATCGCTATCTCCTTATATAAAGTGAATTTGATAATATTATATCATTGCCGCTCTGGTTTGTCAAGCACGAAGGGGAACGGCTTCACAGAAGTTGATATAGGTATTGCATAATTATGGCTTTTGTGGTATAATAAAAGTTGACTGAAAATCCACCGAAAGGAATCATAAATATGTCTGACAAAAATGAGAAGAATAACAAGCCCTTCGAGATACCGCGCCCCGTTTTCCCGAAGAGAGCCATTATCACGGGCGGTATGCCTTACGGCAATAAGGAGCTCCACTTCGGTCACGTCGGCGGTATGTTCGTCTTCGCGGACACCTACGCCCGCTTTATGCGCGACCGTATCGGCAAGGACAACGTCATCTTCGTCGGCGGTACGGACTGCTACGGCTCGCCCATCGCCGAGGGCTGGCGCGTGAAGGTCAAGAACGGCGAGTTCGAGGGCACGCTCGAGGAGTTCGTTCAGCGCAACCACGACAAGCAGCAGAAGACCCTCGACGACTACGGCATCTCACCGAACCTGTTCGCGGCGTCGGGGCTCGGACGCTCCAAGGAGATACACGCCGAGGTCACTGATTGGTTCATCAGCTCGCTCCACAAGAAGGGGCAGCTCGATCAGATAACGACTATGCAGTTCTACGACGAGAAGGCGGGCTGCTTCCTCAACGGCAGACAGGTCATCGGCAAATGTCCCGTGGAGGGCTGCACCTCCGAGAAGGGCTACGCTGACGAGTGCGACCTCGGTCACCAGTATATGCCCGAGAACCTCGTTGACCCCGTAAGCACGCTCACGGGCGAGAAGCCTACGATGAAGCCCGTCACCAACTGGTACTTCAGGCTCCGCGACTACGAGCAGCTCATGAAGGACTGGGTAGAGGAGCTCAAAAAGCGCAAGGATATCCGTCCCGTCGTGTGGAAGACCATCGACGAGTTCCTCAAGCCGCCCGTTATCTACGTCAAGCGCGAGTTCGAGGAGAAATACTTCACGCTCAGGGACTCCATGCCCGCGCACGAATACCTCGAGGAGCCCAAGAAGCCCTCGTTCACAATACAGTTTGCCAAGCTCTCCGACTGCGACGAGGCGTGCCGCGTACTCACCGAGAACGGCATACGCTACAGAACGGGCAAGACACTCGTTCCGTTCCGACTCACGGGCAACATCGAGTGGGGAGTTCCCGCACCCGTTATGGACGGCGTCGAGGGGCTGACCGTGTGGGTATGGCCCGAGTCGCTGTGGGCACCTATCTCGTTCACGCAGACCTACCTCGAGAGCGTCGGCAGGAGCCGCGACGAGTGGAAGGACTACTGGTGCAGCAAGGATTCGACCGTGTACCAGTTCATCGGTCAGGACAACATCTACTTCTACGGCATTGCCGAGCCCGCTATGTGGATGGCTCAGCAGGCTGCCAATACCAAGACGGCGGATGTTCCCGACGGCGAGCTGCAAATGCCCGTCATCGTCGCGAACCACCATATCCTCTTCCTCGACAAGAAGGCTTCGAGCTCGGGAGCCGTTAAGCCTCCAATGGCGGACGACCTCCTCAGCTACTACACGCCCGAGCAGCTGCGTATGCACTGGCTCGGACTCGGTCTCGGTCAGCGCTCCGTCAGCTTTATGCCGAAGCCGTTCAACCCCGACGCCAAGCCCGATGACGCCGACCCCGTTGTCAAGGACGGTCTGCTCCTCTCGAATGTGTACAACCGCATGATACGCACCGCTTTCTACACGACGCAGAAGGAGTTCGACGGCATTCTGCCCGACCTCGTTCCCGAGGAGAAGTTCGTCGCGGACGCGAAGAAGGCTGTCCTCGAGTACGAGAGGCATATGTCCAAGTTCGCGTTCCACCAGTGCACGTACGTCCTCGACAGCTATATCCGCAACGGCAGCAAGTACA
>JAUMVH010000216.1 GCA_030530245.1 Ruminococcus sp. | reverse complement strand
AGAACAGCCTTACAACTCTGCCTATGGGCGGCGGCAAGGGCGGTTCCGACTTCGACCCCAAGGGCAAGAGCGACGCAGAGGTCATGCGCTTCTGCCAGAGCTTCATGACAGAGCTCAGCAAGCACATCGGTGCTGACACAGACGTTCCCGCAGGTGATATCGGTACAGGTGCTCGTGAGATCGGCTTCATGTTCGGTCAGTACAAGAGACTCCGCAACGAGTTCACAGGCGTTCTTACAGGTAAGGGACTTACATACGGCGGTTCTCTCGCAAGAACAGAGGCTACAGGCTATGGTCTCTGCTACTTCACAAACGAGATGCTTCAGGCTAACGGCAAGAACTTCGAGGGCAAGACAGTTGTTATCTCGGGTTCGGGCAACGTTGCTATCTACGCTTGCGAGAAGGCTACACAGTACGGCGCTAAGGTCGTTACAGTTTCCGACTCCAACGGCTATGTTTACGATCCCGATGGTATCGAGCTCGCACTCGTTCAGCAGATCAAGGAGGTTGAGCGCGGACGTATCAAGGAGTACGTTGGCAGAACATCTCACAAGAACGCTGAGTACCACGAGGGCAGCGTTTGGACACTCAAGTCCAATGCAGGCGACATCAAGCTTGATATCGCTCTTCCCTGCGCTACACAGAACGAGATCAACGGCGACGGTGCTAAGGCTATCGTAGCTAACGGCGGTTTTGCTGTAGCAGAGGGCGCAAATATGCCTTCAACTCCCGAGGCTATCGAGACATACCTCAGCAATGGTATCCTCTACGGTCCCGCTAAGGCTGCTAATGCAGGCGGTGTTGCTACATCAGGTCTTGAGATGAGCCAGAACAGCGAGAGACTCAGCTGGACATTTGAAGAGGTCGATGAGAAGCTCCACGGCATCATGAGGTCTATCTTCAAGGCTTGCGACGAGGCTGCTAAGGAGTACGGCATGGAGGGCAACTACATGGCAGGTGCTAACATTGCAGGCTTCCTCAAGGTTGCAGAGGCTATGAAGGCTCAGGGCTGTGTTTGATCTCAGCTAATAGAAAACATATCATATAGAAAAAGCCACCTGCATTGCGGGTGGCTTTTTATGTAAAAGAAAGGGACAGGGGAGAAGCCCTGTCCCATTTTTGTATTTAGTCGCCGAACGAAACTCCGATGTCGCGAGCCGCGATAACGAGGTGATCCTCAGTATTCACGAACTTGGTCTTGCCTGCGATATCAGCAAGCTTGTTGGAGGTTATCTTGTTGCCTATCTTGGCAACAGTCCTGCCGTACTTCTCCTGCGCGATGAGGTACGCCGCGTGCACGCCGAACTGCGTCGAGAGGATACGGTCGTATGCGCTGGGAGCTCCGCCGCGTAGCATATGTCCCGGTACGCAGACTCTCGCCTCAATGCCCGTGTTCTCCTGTATCTGAGCGGCGATACGGCTCGTGGCAGTGATTATACCCGCCTCCGCACGCTTCTTTGCGCGCTCCTTCTTCTTCATCTGAGCCTCGGCAACGTCGAACGCGCCCTCGGCTACTGCGAGAATGGAGAAGGTCTTGCCCGAAGCACTTCTCGCCATTACAGCCTCGCACACCTTGTCGATGTCGTAGGGGATCTCGGGGATAATGATGATATCAGCGCCGCCTGCAATACCCGCATTGAGCGTGAGCCAGCCCGCCTTGTTGCCCATTATCTCGCAAACGAGTATGCGGCTGTGGCTCGCGGCAGTTGTATGGAGGCGGTCGATGACGTCGGTGGCGATGTCGACTGCCGTATGGAAGCCGAATGTAACGTCCGTGCCGTAGATGTCGTTGTCGATGGTCTTGGGCAGACCGATAACGTTCAGACCCTCGTCCGAGAGGAGCTTGGAGGTCTTATGCGTGCCGTTTCCGCCGAGAGTGAGCAGACAGTCGAGCTTCTGCTTCTTGTAGGTGTCCTTCATGTTCTTGACCTTGTCGACGTTGTCCTCGCCGATGACCTGCATCATCTTGAACGGCTGGCGCTTCGTACCGAAGATAGTTCCGCCCTGAGTGAGAATGCCCGAGAAAGCGGAGGGAGCCATGTCCTTGCAGAGATTGTTGATGAGTCCGTAGTAGCCGTTTGATATGCCGACTATCTCGACGTTGTCCTCGCCGAAGCGCTCGTAGCACGCCTTGGCTACGCCGCGTATGGTAGCGTTGAGTCCGGGACAGTCGCCGCCGCTTGTGAGAATGCCGATTCGTCTTTTCATAGTTGATACCTCCGTCGTTATTTATATTGAAAGTGCAGTATTATCAGTAGTGAACGCCCGCGTTGTGCTCGAAGAACTCCTCTATCTTGCTTGCGGGCATGGGCTTGCCGTATAGGTAGCCCTGACCGTAGTCACAGCCTGCCTGTCGGAGGATATCCTCCTGACCCGTATTTTCGATACCCTCGGCAATAGTCTCGATACGCTTGGATTTCGCGATACGTATTACCGCGGAGACTATCTCGTAGGCGATATTATCATGCTGGATATCAGTGATGAACGAGCGGTCGAGCTTTAGCAGGGTTATAGGCAGTATTTGCAGGTAGCTCAGCGACGAGTAGCCTGTTCCGAAGTCGTCCATAGCGAGCTTCACGCCGAGGTCGCGGAGCTTGTTCATCTGCGCGACGGCGAAGTCGATATCGCTGAGGGCGAGCGTCTCCGTGAGCTCGACCTCGAGCCACTGCGGGTCAAGCCCCGACATAGCGAGCGCGTCGAGGACTTTTTCCTTCAGGTCGTTCTGATAGAAGTCGGTCGAGGTGAAGTTGATGGACATAACGATGTTCGGGTAGCCCATCTTCTGCCACAGCTTATTCTGACGGCAGCCCTCGGTGAGCACGAATTCGCTTATCTTGCCGATGAGGTGCGAGCTCTCGGCGATAGGAACGAAGGCGTCGGGCTTGATGACGGTGCCGTCGGGCTTTATCCAGCGGATAAGCGCCTCAACGCCGATTATCTTGCCTGTTTTGAGGTCTATCTTGGGCTGGTAGTAGAGCTGGAGCTCATTGTGGTCGATGGCGAGGGCGAGCGACTTCTCGAGCTCGGTGTTGCCGATGATGGAGTCATGCATACTCGGCTCATAACCGTAGATACTGCTGTTGTTGGCGTCGCCAGATTTGAGCGCGAACTCCGCGTGCTCCATGACGTCGAGGAAGGAGTTTCCGTCGTCGGGGAGCTTCGAGAAGCCCGCCGAGCAGCTGAGACTTATCGCTGCGAAGTCGTCGACTGCGAGCTTTGCGAACTCGTCCTGTATGGTCTTGGCGGTGCGGACAGGCAGCTCGTCGTCGCCGTAGTCGCGGAGCACGAGCGCGAAGTTATCGCCGCTTATCCTTGCGGCGAGACCGCCCGGGGTAACGAATTTATAGAGGATATGCGCGAAATTTTTGAGGATATAGTTGCCGTTCGAGTAGCCGCAGGTATCGTTGATGATATGGAAGCGGTCGATATCGAGGACGATTATCCAGTAGGAATAGTTGAGCAGCTGGCTGCACTCGTAGGTCTTCTGACCTATGTCCATCAGCTTGTTGCGGTTGGCTATTTCCGTGACCTCGTCGATGTAAGCGAGGCGCTCGATGAGGATATCCTTCTCGTGCTCCTGCGTGATATCGAGGAGCGCTCCGCCGAAGAGAGCGAGCGTATTGGCGGTCGCCTGTATGGACTTATAGCGGAAGGAGTACCAACGGTAAGCCGAGCCGTTGAGCGACTTGATACGGAGCTCAACGTTCTGCACCTCGGAGCTGAACAGCTCGCCCGACTTGACAGCCCTGTCGAACTGTATGCGGTCGTTGGGGTGTATGAGCGAGCGGAGCGTACCGATGTCGATGCTGCTCGTTGTGAGTCCGAGAGCCTCCATAGCGATGGAGGAGACGATGAACTTCTTGCGGTCGGTGCTCATGATAACGCCTATCTCGGCGAGGTCCATGGACGTGTTGAAGAAGTCGTTCGCGCTGTCGAGGTTGACCTGCATCTTCTTTATCTCGGTCAGGTTGAAGCCTGTGCTGAGGAA